>DASWEH010000670.1:0-7091 GCA_036394895.1 Anaerolineales bacterium | reverse complement strand
TACATCTCCGTTCGCAAACCTGCCGCGTGAGCGATATCGAACATATCCGTGCCCTGAGCATAACCTCGTTCAGGAAGATAATCGTTCCAATCCACGCCATGCTTTGAGGGACACATCCCAGTTAGCATGGAGGCGTGAGCGACCAAAGTGACGCTTGGAAAGACTGTTTGTGCTCCTAGCGAGAATGCACCACTTTGCATAAGTCCGACTAAATTTGGCATGGGCGCTAAGAGAATCGCATCGGGGCGAAGACCATCAATGGATACAATCACGACGCGGCGTGCAGGAGCTGCAAACGTTGGCGTTAGGGTTGGGGACGGCGTCTCCGTCAGTGTCGCGGTTTGCGAAGGCGTAGCAGTTGCGGTCGCGGTCAGCGTTGGGGTCTGGGTAACTGTTGGCGTGAACGTTTGCGTAGCAGTGGGTGTAGAGGTGGGCAGCCCAAAAGGCAATCCGGCTGCAATAGGTATCTGGCAGGCAAGCAGGATCAGTAATAAAGAAGCTGATAAAAGTACTTTGCGAGTGGGATGAGATTTCATGGAATGGTTTCTTTATTGGCACCCGATCACTTGATAGACTTTCGCTTCTGGCATGGATAACAGGATCTGATACCACTCAGGGTGCGATGTGATCTTTGTATCGTCGAAGGTCAAGCCTGTTTCGCCAACATAAATATGAGTGACCCCCAGGCTGCAAAGCGAATCAAGCGTGGTTTGTTGACTGAAGTCCGAAAAATAGGGCAGCGGAATTGTGGCCCTGTTTGTCAAAGGGTTGATCCATATGCCTGCATCGCCACCAACTGCGCCTTGAAACGAGTCCGTTGCCATCACCCTCATCTCGGTGGAAGAGGTGAGGATGCGTGCATCTGCTGGCAGATTTTTATCCATCCAATCCATTGCGACCAGATCATCCCTGCCGACGAGGCTACAGCAACCTGAGGGATAAACCTCGTATTTGAACAGGGCGTTTATTAAAATAACTGCGATAAAAAAGAGGCTGATATATTTCTTCCCCATAAAAACGATACCTGCCTGCGTGTTCTGTAAACGTCGCTCCAATCCAGCCAGCCCCAAGCCGCCCAGTAGCGATAATGGGAGAAAGAGGATCATTTCTACAAATGGTCTGTCAAGCACAGTTAAATCGATATAGCCTGGTATTCCCTGCACCGGAACGAAAAGACTGCCAAGCAAGAGAAAGATCGCAAGGACGGACGCAAATGCCAGCCTCGGATAAGCCCATTGAGCAAAGCTGGTTAAGAACAGGACAATCCCCGTAATCAATAAACCTTTGTTGACGTAAGGATCGAACAGTGGACCCAGCACATCCTTTGTTTGGATAAAGTAGATTTCTATAGCGATGCCAAGGATAGCCGCGCCCAAAAAGAGCAACTGCGCCAGCTTTGGAAGCCTTTGCCATGTCGTTGTGCCAACCCATGCCACGATGGCAATCCCGAAGATAACCAGCGACCGGCTGTGAATAAAGACGGATGCGATCAATGCAAAAAAAAGGATCGCATTCAGGATCAAATATTTTCCTGGCGATAAAGTTCTTCTATGTTGGACAGATAAATACGCCAGACTTAACACCAAGGGGATAGAAAGTAAACTCGTTAGTGCAGGATATTTTCCCCAATCCATTGCGTGGGCGGGCATGTACCATCCAAAGGCAGCCAGGAGCACAGCGAATATCCCTGCGGGACTGGATTGAGTCTCATGTTTGATAAGAAAAAAAACGGATAGCGGGATAATAGCCAGAATGATTTGCCCCAGGATCAGTAGGGTGTTGATAATGTCCGCATCTACTACAGAGACGATGAATGCAGCAATGACGTGAAAGCCGATGTGGTAATACGCGCTCGTCAGCCAGGGAAATAGCGCGGTCCCAGCGTTGGAAGCTGGGCTTCCAAGTAAATTTTTGATGATCAGGTAGTGTTGGGCAGAGTCAAAATAGAGAGGGATGGTTGCTTTGGAGACAAAAGCAATTCGCAGAAAAACAAACAATCCAAACAATCCAAGCAGGATAAAAAGAATTGTTTTTGAATCGTTCAGTTGCTCTTTTCGGGTGCGGAGAAAAAGGATCGCGGCAAGGATGGGAACAAAGAGAAAAATAATTAGAGCATTACCATCCAGTCTTTGAACAGATCTCCACAACAGCCACAATACAGATGCCAAAAAGATCGGCAACATCCATCCAGCAATGCTGAGCGAGTAATATTCGCCAGAAGTCAACCTGTTGCTGAAGATCATTTTGAGTCCAGACCAGATCAGTATTTGGCATGGAAGCATGATCAATAGGATGCCAACGATGAGCCGCCAATGATCCATGAGGACAGAAAGACTATCTGACAATATATTCATGCTTAGCTCATGGATAATTCGGATACGACGTTGGAGGGGTGGGCGTCATTTGAGCGAGGGTAGGAGTCTGAACCAAAATTCCCTCAGTGGGGGATGGCGTTGAAGGCGTGCCCAAGGTTGGGGAGGAAGCGATTATTGGTGTTCCGAGTGCCAGACCAATAATGGAGAAATCCCCTTCTGCGAGGAGGACATCTTCCTTTAGTGAAAAGATCGAGAACTGGAAAACCTCTCCAAGAGGTAGGGCTGCCCCGGTGCAGTAAACGCTGGTTGCGAACTTGTTAACTTTTTGACAACTATAAATATGTTGTTCCTCACCCTGCTTGATCTTTAAATAGAAGTCCGGGTAAAAAGCACCCGTCGTGAGAAAATTGACTAACATTTTTCCGTTCGAGTCCAGGCTAAAGGACACAATACAAGGCGTGACCTGGTTGGAACTGCAATAACTCAACCGTTGCAGCGGGAAACGCTGGTCTACCTGCGCCGGTCTGCCTTGCCATTGCTTGAAAAGGACAAGCCCGGAAATGATCAGGATGAGAAGAACGGATACAGAAATCCCCAGAATCAATCTTTTCCGATTCACATGATCCCCTTTGGACGCCAGATATTTCTTCTAGCTACATCCCACTTTTGCCAGTGGATGGCGTTGGTATTGGTTGGCACAGTGGGGTGATTCTACCAAATTCCAGTATCCGCTTTCATGAAAAGAATCTGTGGGAATGCTCAATTTCGAGGATATATAAGATTTGTCACCCTGAGCATAGCGAAGGGTCTCCTGAAAATTTGAGCCTAGAAGGCTCAAATTTTCAGGGATTCTTCACTCCCTTCGGTCGTTCAGAATGACATAATCTTTTTGATCTTGGACACTCCCGAATCTGCAATCTTTACTTGCGAAGAAAAAAGAAAACCGCGGCAAGTAGGGCGAAGATAGCAGAGATAATTAAGGCAGGGTAAACCATGATGTCGGAATATGCCAAACTCAGAAAGATGAGATAACCAGATAGCATGATGAAGCCAATATTCTTATTTTCCCATATCTCTCTTTGAGAGATAAAAAAAATGCTAGATACTAAAGATATTGCTCCTAATAACGGAAGTAAATTAATTGGGTAATAGCTAAAAAAAGCGTATATCCCAGCATTTATTCCATCCAGAAATGCAAAAACAGCTAATGTGATGAACCCAAAATTTCTGGGTACTTCTTTTTTAGAGATAAAAGAGATGCCAACGAAAACACCCGCAATTCCATAAAATAGGAAACAGGTATTTAGGATTGCACTAGGCACATTCAGTAAACCTTTATCATGAATAACAACAAGGGGAGTCAGTAAGCCAGCCAATACCAAATCTATTGAAAGTATCCTGGTAAAAAGGTTTTGACGAGCCCCTGTCTCCATGAATTCGATGGTCAATTTTGGGCTAAAGGATGCAGGTGAAACATCCTTCGATTTCTCCCGTATCTTCCTCATGAGAATAGGTCCCAGAATAAGATTGCCGATGACCCAGAAGGCGAATATTTGATCCTTACCCCACCAATCAATTTGCTCATAAAGAAAGATAGTTAGCCATCCAAGAAAGATGCCTGCTGCCCCATTTGCTGCAATCCATGATCTTCCCAATGCATCTGGAAAGAAGGTCACCTGGATGAGGCTCACCAAACTTGCCACAATGCAGAAGAGGAGGGAGACAGATGGAATGAGTCCTTTGTCATATGGGTAAGTACCTACCAAATTGAGAATCGCAGCGCCTAGAAATGTAGCTCCAATCCATTTGAACCAGAATAATAAGTCGAAAACAAATTCTTCAGATTTCTGGCGTGTCCCTGTCTCTACCAATTCCGCAGCAGGTTTGGTGGGAAGTGGAGATGAAAAATCCTTCGATCCTTCTTGTGTCCTCCGCATGAGAATTGGTCCCAGAGCAAAATTGCCAATGAGCCAAACAGCCAACGGTATGCGCAGGTACTCATGCTCCCACCCAATTCCCGCATAATAAAGAGACCTATGGAACAATCCAAGAACAATAGCCGTGGCTGCATTGGCTACAATCCACCAGTCTTGCAATCGATTCCGAAAGAGAAACCACTGGATAAAGCCTAAAGCACCCGCCACAACGCCGAATAGGATCACAACAATATAACTACCAGGAAAAGGATAACTACCAGAACTAATGATTGTTCCATCGTAATCAAATATTATTGACAAAAATATCAGCCCTAAAACGGATATTCCAATCCACTTGAACCAGAATGAGGGGTTGAATAAGAGCTTTGGGGAGGCGAGCGAAGTGCCGATCGATTTACCAACTTTTGGTTGCGATGCCCTTGCTGCAGATTCGATCTGTGCGGTCATATTCGGAACTGGCATCGAGCTATTGCTCGTCACACTTGCTGTGGCAGGTTCCGAGTCAGCGATTGGTTTTGGTATCACTTTAATGCCTGGCGTACGCGCTTTCTCGAACTCCGCTAGCAGTCTCTCTGCCAGAGATGAAATCCTTCGGCTGTCATCTTCCTTCATTTTTCGGAGAGAGGCAATGGCTAATTCGACCATTTCAAGATCATTGGAGTGAAGATATTTCCCTAGTTCATTGACCGCGCTTTCTCGAATCCCAAAAAAGGAACTCTCCAATGCCTGGACAAGTTCATAAGGCAATTCCACAACTTTCTTTTTGAGGTAAGGATTCTTCGCAATGATCAAATCACCCTGCTGGTTATAGGACCACTTATGAGGTACCTGTTTGGGGGTTTCAGAAATCACTCGTCCATAGGTATAGTCGTACCATTCATCCAGTGCAATCAACCCATCGTTATTCACATCTGCTTCGCCGGTTTTTAATCCCTCCAGCAGGAAGTGCGTGAACAAGGAAAGCTCGGATTGTTTAATGACTTGATCTCCTTCCAGGGCATATTGAGTGGAATCTGATGCAGTCAGGACCACGCGTCCAAACCCACTGCCTTCGAAGGTTGTCTCCGTGATCGCTTTTTGCTCTCCTTTTGTGCCGCGCGCAAATGCCCCACTGTGACAGCAATCCAGGATCAGGATCTGGCGTTTCGAACGGCAACTGTCCATTTCATCTGCAACAAACGAGGATGGAATGGAGGTCGCCTTGAGCAGATCGAATTGAGTGTCCTTGAGGGCAAGATAGAGTCTTCCGCGATCGTCCAGAACGCCATGCCCCGAAAAATAGAGCAAAACGAGATCGTCAGGTTTTTTGTTGGTCAGAAACGAACTAATGGCACGGCGGACACGGCCTTCCGTCTGGTTGATCAGTGGCGTGACTTCGTCAAAGGAGCCGATCGTTTTATCATCCAGAATTTTTGCTAGTGCCTGTGAGTCGGCGGCAGGCGTTTTTAGTTGCGCCAGTTTCTGGTCATCGTATTTGTTGTTACCGATAATCAGTGCATATTTCATGACAGCTTACTTTTTGACGGATTTATTCAGGGCTTTGATAAGCGCATCTAGGTCTTTTGCGGAGGTTCGAGTGGGATCATATTCGATCTGTGCCGTTTTTCTGCCGACCCTGACCTTTACCTTCACCGGCGTGGATGGTTTTCGCTCCACCCAGGATTTCAATAGCTCAAAAAGAGGGGGCACGATCGTTGGAGCGAGGGTAACGGCCATTTGACCAATCGCCATAAAATCGGCAGCCTTCGTTCCCACGGGAGCGGATCCGGCAGAAACTTCTTCTACTGAATCGACGTTGAGTTCTTCCACTTCGGTTCTTAATTGACGCGTCAACTCATCCAACTCGGCGCTATCTCCTCCCTCGAGTGCCAATTCGATGAACAATTCAGCCGGGCTTTCGGACATACTTCCTCCAAATATAGGCACATAATACGACGAACGCATCCTTGTTGTCAAATGGGAGTTTCTCATTATATAAACGATCTCAGCACATTAATTCCATTGAAAACCTGATATACTCCCGTGTCGTTTGCAACGCAGTTAATGGAAGGTGTTCAGCGAATCTGAGTAGAGATACGAAAGGAAAAAGTGAATGAATGATGAAACGAAATACTGGGGCATTTCATCCAGTATTGATTTATACGACTGCGACCTGGCACTCATGCAGGATGCAGAGGCAATTCGTGAATTCGTAAGGATCCTATGTGACCGCATCAAAATGCGTCGTTATGGGAAAACACAGGTTGTCTATTTTGGAGATGATCCGCGTGTGACAGGATTCAGCATGACACAACTGATCGAGACTTCCCTGATCTCCGCCCATTTTGCGGATGCAAGCTGTGCCGTTTACCTGGATGTGTTTAGTTGTGCCCCTTATGAACCCGAAGAAGTAGCGAAGTTCGCAGTACAGTATTTCAAAGCCAAGACATATAATATCAATGTTGTATATCGAAAATAGTCTATCACCTTGTATAGGCGGAAGCCGCATTTGTATGAAATAAATCTATATTCGATGTATAAAAAGTCAACGCCCCGATTTTCGGGACGTTGACTTTTATGTTTCTGGTGCCAGTTTCGCCATCAGGTGCGCAATGGTTTTGAGTTGCAGCCACCACTGTTCGCGGGGTCGTTGATATTTCAAGTCAGCCATACGGTCGAAGTCGCGCATATCGTGAAAGACAAATTTTCCATTTTGCAAGCCGATGAAGGAACCGGTGGTGTCTCCCTGACTACATTGTTCGATCAAATGCTCAATACACAATCTTGCCAGCCGCGTCGCCTGGATGCGGTCAAACGGAGAAGGATCACCGCCCTGCTGCAAATGCCCGAGGATGGCAGG
>DASWEH010000669.1:0-3180 GCA_036394895.1 Anaerolineales bacterium | reverse complement strand
CCCCAGATACGAGATCCGCGAATCTCCATGGCTCCAAAACTCAACCTTGTCACATCCAGGCCTGTGCGGCCCAACACAGAAGTCGGTAATGCCTTTGTCACAATTTACCTCCATGATCTACAGAACATAACGTTTATCAATATTATATGCAATAATCGTGATCCGTGATTCGCTAGCAGGCCTTGTCGCCCTAAAAAGGAGTAAACTAAGCACAGGCCAGTTCCATTGAAGCGGCGTTGTCTCGTCCCACCCACTCCATTTTAGTCATAACAAAATCTACATCAACTATACCTCGCCAATGAAAAACAGTTTCCATCGACTCCGAAACCAATCTGTCCGGATCCACGACCGTCACCTGGAAATAGGGAATACCAGCTTCGAATTCGATGAGCAGTTGAATTTTGAGGGTTCGCTCGGTGTCGTTTCTGTTCAATCGATCCTCGAGGCAGCAGAGGGATTTGTAAGACTTACGCATGACAATTGCCCTCTTCAGTTGGGACTATTGACATTCACGGTGACAGGCAGTTACCGGGCATTGGACTTGTATTTCCCCATGACTCAAATGCTCGATGAGCCAGAGATAGACCGGTTCTATCAATTGGCACAAAGGATTGCCGAACATCCCCACTTCGATTTGCAATTGCTGGGGGAACGCCATGCGGACCTGCGTGCCCAAATGCCACCTGGCATTCGGCAGCTGGTCGCCGGACAGATCGCCGAAGTCTTTTTCTATCGAGGCGAACTTCTTGAACGCTTTCTGGCTACACCCCGCCACATCCAGCTGTATGCTACCTCAAGAGCCTTTGAACAGGATGGTGGCGCGGCAGGTGGCGATTACAATCCTGAGCGCGAAAGTATCCAATTGGTCCTGAGGCGGCTCTTTGAAGGCTTCTTTGGAGAAACAGCAGGAGTCTGCCCATTTCTGCATGAGTTCGGTCACATGCTTGATCACTTCGACGTGGCGACAGGCAGGATGGGACGAATTGAGGGGTTGCTTCCAGGCTTGAGTCCGAGAGATGGCAGCCTGTTTAACCCTCGCGCCAGAACCTTGTTCATTAAGGGAAAGCGTTTAGAGCTTGAGCGCTATCTTGCCCGCGATCAGAGCCTCTCAAAGGCCACCAGTTTATTACCCATCGGACATCCCTATGTCTTCCAAAACGATGGTGAATTCATCGCAGGCTACTTTGAAATGTTCTTCCGCAACCCAAACTATTTCGCAAGCCAAAACCAAGATCTGTATACAGCCTTTGTGGAGCTTTTCGGCTATGATCCACGAAATGCCTGGAAGCAGGATTTTCCCTTCTATATCGATCAGAATCGCACCTTCTATTTGAGTGGACAACGGCCCTGGACACCCCACCTGACAATACCCAATGACTGATACAGGTTTTCTCTGCAATGCCAAAGGCGGTCGTCCCATCGCCGTTGTGGGGCACGAAGGGAGAACAAGACCAACGCCTATAATAGAGGCAACAATGATCGAGGCAAGAGATCTATCGTTTCTGTTTGGTTTCTGCAAGAGGGCGATAGCGCACAGACAATCGCATGCTACCGAGACGCAAATGTGAGCCGCTGGCCAATGGATAAGATTTGTGGGGAACCAGTCTTTGGTCATTCAGCCAGGTGCCGTTTGCACTGCCCAGGTCAAGCATCTCGTATCCATGTTCTGTCCGTCGGATGACCGCGTGCCGTCTGGACACTCCCAGGTGATAACCACCCGATGCGGAAAGGTCAAGCAGGCCTTCTGAGGTTGTCCCTACCTTGCGACCAATGACAAATTCGCCCTTGGAATCGATATAAACAGGGTTGAATTCACCTTCGACATAGACAGCGATGCCACCGTCAGGAACCATTGCCTCATCAATCAACCAGTTTTTGATTCTCTCCAGATCTACTGCCTGCATGTCGGTCGTTTTGGTTTTGGCCCCCGGGTCGAGAAAAGGATCATCCAGCGTTGCCCCGCAGTGCCCACAAATAACGGCATCGAGTTCGTTTTTAGTCTTACAAACTGGACAGACGTTCTCAGAAACATTCATAATAATTACTCCCAAACAATGAATTCTTTGAGTCAAAAATGTCTTATCTAAATCTTACACCTGATGACTTGAAATTTCAACAAAAAAAAGATAATCACATTTCAAATATATCGGTGTTAAGCTCGAAAACAGCGAGTTTCTACAGAGTGCCTCATGCCTCAGGCGACGCGGAAGTCGGTCATCCCCTCGCTATTGTGAAACCAAAAGGGACATGTCAGTCGGCGCGGGTCAGGAGTAAAAAGCAAATGCTATACTTAGTTATTCAGCTTCCCTCAGGAGCCAGGAAAGAGCTAGAGTGTCAACTCGCCAACCAGCACAACTTTCAGTGACCCGGAATCAGGTTGCCGCCTTTCGGCTCGCGCGGCATCACCTCTCGGAGCGCGCCTCGAGGAAGGCTCTCCTATCGGTCGTACGTGACATGGCTGGCGCTCAAGCGCAGTTGCTCTCGGCAGCGCAGATCTCGCTTTGGTCGAGAGTTCGCGAGCTAGAGACCGCACATGTGGAAGAGGCCATCAGCGAACGGACCCTGGTCAAGGCTTCGTGCATGCGCCGTACGCTGTTCCTGGTACCTTCCGAGCATCTGGCAGTCTTCGTTCGAGGCACCGCACGCCGCGCCGAAAAAGAAATCCGCTGGGCGCGTGGCAAAGGCGTGCCTGACCGCGTCATCGACGGGGCGATCGACGCGGCACTTAGCGTGCTGGACGAGCCGCTCACGCGACCGGAGATCGCAGAACGTGTGAGCCGAGTTTTGGGCGTGCAGATGCGGGCTTTCCATGGAGGGGGATGGGGAAGCCGAAGGAAACTCGCTGCCGTACCGGTCGGTGAATTAACGTACCCAGTCGTTGAGTTGCTTCATCTGGCAGCCGCCCGTGGAGTCGTCTGCTATGGACCCAATCGCGGCAACGAGCCGACGTTCGTTCGGGCTGATGCATGGCTCCCAAAATGGCAGGATGTACCGAGGGAAAAAGCAGAAGAAATCCTCTTGCGCTGGTACTTGCGGGCCTTTGGTCCAGCAACAGCCACCGACTTCTCCTTGTGGACCGGTATAACGCTCACAGAGGCTCGCGAGATCTGGGCCCGCCAGCAAGCCAACTTCGCCACTGTCGATGTCGAAGGCTGGGAGGCGGCAGTCCTTCGGGAGGAC
>DASWEH010000668.1:0-3124 GCA_036394895.1 Anaerolineales bacterium | reverse complement strand
AGGCGTGACAGAGGAAAATGCGGAGTTTGTGGTCAGGCATGCAACTAAATTCCCAAATTATCTTTGCGAATTTTGAGGCTTCTTTTCAACTTATCAAAAGCCGCGGCTTGTTGAGTTGACGGGAAATAATCAAGAGACTGTCTATCTCGTAATTGACGCGGAAGAGGACAAAGATCCAATCTCACGGGAAGGACAAAAATGGCTCCCTCCAGTTTCTCCAACGCGATATTCAAGACTTGACGTAATTCTTTTTGAACATATCCCTCTTTGGCTACGGAAGTACTCGACACACAAACAATCACCGCGTCAGAAGATTCAACAGCCTTTTCAATTTCCAGATTCCAATCCTGACCAGGCAAAAGTCTTTCCTCGTCCAGCCAGGGATCGATCCATGATTCGGCGAGGAGGCGTTGGTATAGGTCGCGCACAATGGGCTTATCTTGTGAAGCGTGGCAGAGAAAGACACGAAGTTTGCGTTTGGTGGGCATAGGATTCTCCCTATTGACTACTGGCGGATAAACAGATTATACGGCACAATTTAGGGTATGATGTACCATATCAAGTAATTTCGCATGGATTCTCAATCGTTTGTCTCGCTAGTTGCAGAGTTTTCGACATCGACATGACGAACTGGATCGGAAAAAGGTTAGGTAGAGTTCATATCGAATCGCTGCTGGCGCGCGGGGGCATGGCAGAAGTCTATTTAGGCACGCATACCACTCTTCAGCGGAAAGTAGCAGTCAAAATCCTGCGGAATTATTATACAGATGACCCGCGGCTGCGCTCTCTTGAGCGATTCGAGCTCGAGGCACGCGCGGTTGCAAAGCTGCGCCATCCCAATATCGTCCAGGTGTTCGATTTCGATACGGTTGATGACCAGCCATATCTGGTGATGGAATATATACCGGGTCCACCACTCTCAAAATACCTGGCGGCTTTACATTCAAGAGGTGACCGGTTAGGGCTCCCGCTCATCAGTCGGTTATTGACACAGATCGCGGGTGCCCTTCAATATGCTCATGAGAGGGGAGTCATCCATCGCGACGTGAAACCGGGCAATATCCTACTCGCCTCACGATCCGTGCCGATTGTTCCAGGTGAAACACTCCCTCTGGATTTAGAACCCATCCTCACTGATTTTGGTCTGGTCCGTTTTCTGAACGCCAGCCGCCAAACCGTCTCAGGATTGATTACTGGCACGCCCGCGTATATGAGCCCTGAACAGGCCAAGGGCGAGGCAACCGATGGACGGACAGATATTTACTCGCTTGGCATTGTTTTGTATGAGATGCTCAGTGGCAAGGTTCCTTTCGATGCGGAAAGCACCATGAGTATCTTATTCAAGCATATGCATGAGGCTCCTGCACCGATCCCCGGCTTGTCCCCTGTCTTGCAAAGGGTGCTGGACCGTGCCCTCGCCAAGAACGTGGATGATCGTTTCCAGGAACCAAGAGAATTTGCAGCTGCCTTCGATGCCGCCCTGGAAGGCACATCCCAGGCTAGCACGCTGGTAACGATCCCTCAGGTTTTGAATGTTGCAACCTCGAAGAAGGTGACCCCTTCCAAGAGACGAACAAACTGGACGTGGATGCCCGCAGTTTTGGCAGGCGCGTTGATTATCATTGCAAGCGCCTCCTTGCTGTTGAACGGGAGACTCGGGGCTACGAATGTTGAGACGCCAACAAATCCAGCGTCTGCTATCAGTGATACGCCTGTCCTATCCATTCCTCTTACATCGGGTGCAACGACTCGTCTTCATTTTCAAGATGGAGATGCCGTTCTGAGTCGAGCAACCCTGATCGCTCAAGGTATGCCGCAGCCGCCTCTAAACAGTCAATATACGGTCTGGCTGGTCAATGAACAAGACCGGCTTGTACTAGGTGTTCTGCACGTGGACGAGAATGGCAAGGGAGAACTAACGTTTGATGATCCTCAGGATAGAGACTTACTGGCATATTATGACCAGGTCGAAATCACAATCGAGCCAAATGCTGTCTCGGATCCAAATGGTTCACCAGGAATTGCTTATGCCTACGCATTGCCAGAAGCCGGAATACCATATCTGCGCGGACTGATGGTTTCCTTTCCCGGAATACCAGAACAAGTTGGCTTAATTCACGGGCTGAACAAAAATGTGAAATTAATAGACGAAGCTGGCAGAGACATGCTCAGCGACTATGAGAATGGGAACGAAGCTGGGGCGAGGCAGAATGCAGAATCCATTATCAATATCCTGGTGGGTAATCAAAGCCCGGATCATAAAGATTGGGATGGTGATGGCCAAGTGACCGATCCAGGAGATGGTTATGGTCTTTTCCTGAATGGTAACAATTTGGGATATTTCCAGGCTGTTTATTCATACGCAGATTACGCCGTCAATTCGCCAGGTGCCTCACGAAATATGATTGTCAATGGAGAAGATGTGAAGGTCTGCTCTGAAAATTTGGCGCGCTGGGCACCAGAATTACGCAACGATATTTCGACAATCTTTAACGCAGCCAGTCTCTCAGAGCTGGCTCAAGAGATCCAGCGGTCGGCTGAGTTGGCAGATCAAATGCTGAATGGCGTGGACAAAAATGAAGACGGAGAGATCGAGCCCACTTCGGAGGAATGCGGCGTCCTGGTTGCTTACGAATCGACGTACCATATGGCAGATATGCCTCTCTTGCCAGTGACTGCCAACCCACTCGCTCAAGGTGCTCTTACGCCAACCGCTCAAACGGCCACACCCGCGACACCTTTATCGCCTTTCATGGGGACTCCTACAAAACAACCAGGTCAGAATGCACTACCGATGACGGTAGCTCCTACGAGCCAGTCTCAGCCTACTTCACCTTCTAATAACAATAACCAACCCAAGCCCACTAAAAAGCCCAAGCCTACTGATAGGCCGAATCCGCCAAATCCGGGTCCCAATCCACATCCTACCAACAACAGGCCCTAGAGCAGAGAAGCATTTTTGATCTTGTCAAATGCGCAGTACCCGGCGGCCTGCGAACCTCTCTATATTCCATCGGAAAGCATATAGAAACTTTGCGGGAGACAAAGTATGTGCTCACGCTTGGCTCCTGGTCGCCGCTCCCTGGAAACCCGAGATATTCCAGCGGTGTATGCATATGGATAG
>DASWEH010000667.1:0-5005 GCA_036394895.1 Anaerolineales bacterium | reverse complement strand
GCCACGCTGTCGCCGGCCATGAGTATCTTCGTCAACATTGGGATGGTGATTGTCATCTGGGTCGGTGGGATTCAATCGGTGGGCGGCAGAGTCTCAGTGGGACAAATCGTGGCGTTCATCAACTATTTGCAAACCACAATGGGCCCACTGACAATCATGGTCATGCTGGCGAATGTTGTCGCGGCAGCGACTGCCTCTGCTGAGCGGATCAATGAAGTGCTGGACACTGCCCCTGAAGTGCAGGATGTTCCCAATCCACGCGCGCTGCCCGATCGTGATGCGCAGGGAATACGGGTCGCGTTTGAGGGAGTGAACTTTCACTATAACGGGACCAACGACGGGCTCGTCCTGAACGGTGTCGATTTAATTGCGGAACCGGGCCAGACTATTGCGATCCTCGGCGCAACGGGCGCGGGCAAGTCCTCCATCGTCGATCTGGTGCCGCGCTTTTACGACGTCGCCTCAGGCAGGGTTACATGGAATGGCGTGGATGTCCGTGATCTTCGGCAAAGCGACCTGCTGGCCGAAGTGGGTGTAGTGGCTCAGGAAACGGTTTTGTTTTCGGGTTCAGTGCGAGATAACATCCGCTATGGAAAGCCGGAGGCGAGCGAGGCGGAAGTGATTGCGGCGGCAAAAGCAGCACAGGCGCATGACTTCATTATGAATTTACCGAACGGATACGATACCCGCGTGGAAGAGCGCGGCGTGAATCTTTCAGGCGGACAAAAGCAGCGCATTGCGATTGCGCGTGCGCTCTTGCTCAACCCCTCGATCTTGATTCTTGATGACAGCACAAGCTCCGTGGATGTGGAGACCGAAACAAAAATTCAGGACGCCATGAAGTCATGCCTCACGCACAGCACCAGCTTTGTCGTTGCACAGCGCATAAGCACGGTATTGAATGTCGATAAGATCATTGTCCTGGATGAGGGAAAAGTTGTGGCACAGGGAAAGCACAATGAACTGATGCAGTCCAGCCCTGTGTATCAAGAAATCTATGCCTCGCAACTTGGTGATGGTGTTAAGGTGGAGGCGGAATGAACAATCGTAATAACGACCGTCCCATACCTGATGTCCGCGCAGCGTTGGCACGCGGTGCAATGCGGCCTGCCAGAATCGAAAAAGCCGGAGATCCCCGTCGCGCGCTCGCCCGCCTGGCCATGTATCTCAGTCCATACAAGGCCACGCTGGCATTGGTGCTCACGTTTGTGCTTGCCTACATTTTGCTGGGATTGCTGGAGCCATATCTCATTGGGCGCGCGATCGATCAATATATCTCCACGCGTCAAATCAATGGTCTGCCGCAATTGGCACTGTTGCTCCTTACTGCTTATCTTTTCGATAACGGCTTTCAAGCTGTTTCCAGTTGGCTGATGGCGCGCATCTCGCAGGACGCGCTCCGCCGTTTGCGACGCGACCTCTTTGAGCATTTGCAAAAACTTTCTATTCAGTTTTTCGACAGTCATACGCCTGGTGAGTTGATGAGTCGCCTGACCAACGATATTGATGCCATCAATCAAGCCGTTTCTCAGAACGTGGTTTCGCTCATTGCGAGTGCATTATCTCTGGTAGGTATTCTAATTGCGATGTTCATCCTCAATGCATGGCTGGCACTCTCGGCATTGCTCGTTGTGCCTATCATGTTCTGGTTCACACAATTTGTAGCGCGCTACACTCGTAAAGGATTTCGGAATCTTCAAAAGGAACTCGGCGAGATCAATGGCGTGATGGAAGAATCCATTAGTGGTCAGCGTGTGGTCAAGGCCTTCCGTCGCAGTGAGACAGCCATCGAGCGTTTCCGTGCCAGCAATCAAAAGGTTTACGCGGCCGGCGTATATGCCAACACGTATGCGCTGATGCTCATGCCGCTTACCAACGTGCTCGGCAATTTCTTCGTCATTGTGCTCGTGGGCCTTGGTGGTTATCTGGCGTTGCAAAGCCTGGTTACCGTGGGTATGATCGCCACATTTATTGCCTACGCCCAGAACTTTATCCAGCCACTGCGCCAACTGGCGAACATGTACAACTCGATTCAGGCCGCGCTGGCCGGTGCGGAACGAGTCTTTGAAATCATTGATACGCCTGAGGAGGTGGATAACGCAGCCGACTCCCCGTTGCCTGTTCCCGTAAAAGGAGGTGTTCGCTTCTCTGACGTTTCGTTCGGTTACCAGCCTGAGCAGCCGATTATCAAGCACATGACTCTCGAAGCGAAAGCAGGCCAAACCATCGCCTTGGTCGGTCCCACGGGAGCGGGCAAGACGACGATCATCAATTTGTTAACCCGCTTTTATGAAATCAATGATGGGCGCATCACGATTGATGGACGCGATATTCGCGATGTTTCCAAAGCAGACCTGCGTCAAAAGCTGGGCATTGTCTTACAGGATACCTTTCTGTTTGCCGATACCGTAATGGAGAACATCCGCTACGGTCGCCTTGACGCGACGGATGAGGAATGCATCGAAGCCGCGAAACTCGCGGACGCCGATTACTTCATCCGCCAGTTGCCACAGGGCTACCAGACCAAACTTTCCGAGCGTGCCAGCAACCTCAGCCAGGGACAGCGCCAGCTGCTGTCTATCGCCCGCGCCATCCTGGCGGACCCGAGCATCCTCATCCTCGACGAAGCCACCTCCAGCGTAGACACGCGCACCGAGGCGCGCATCCAAAAAGCTTTGCTGCGCCTGATGGAAGGACGCACCAGTTTCGTCATTGCTCACCGCCTGTCTACGATCCGAGATGCAGACAAGGTCATTGTCATTAAGGATGGCGAAATCGTCGAGCAGGGTACGCACCAGCAACTGCTGGACGCAAAAGGATTCTTCCATCATCTCTATATGAGTCAGTTTAAAGGACTGGCAATCTAAATATAAAGGTCACGGGTCGGATGGGGAAAGAATCCTATTTTGTTCCGGGGTTTGGTTCGTGGATCTGAGGAATCCGGGCCGACCAATTAGCCAGATGAGTACAAGTCCAACCGCAAACAATCCCATATTCAAAGCGAACGGCAAGGAACGATCTAGGGCAGAGAGTTGACCTGCTATCCAGCCAAACGGTGAGATCAACACGATCAGGGCCACGGAGACCATGGCACTGACGCGTGCTCTTTCATTTGACTCCAGGGACAGAGCCAGCAGGGATTCGGTCATCGGGCTGACGAGGGCGGAAGCGATCCCTTCCAGCACCACGCTAATCACGAGCAGCATCACGGCCTGCGGCGGCATGATGACGAGTAATAGCTGGCTGACCAGGAAAGCAGCAAAACCTGTCCAGAGCGGTAAACGGAAGCGACGAAGATTTGTAAGACGCGGACCGATCAGAAAAAAGCAAATCGTCATAACAATTGACCGGATCGCCACATAAGTCGAGATCTGCGAATTGGAGAAGCCAAGTTTTCCGGTGAATAGCACACCCCAAAAGTTAGTGCTGATCGTCGTGTAAATGTTGGTGATTACCATCAACGAAAGAGCCGCCCGGATAGGCCGAGAATGTAAAAGCTGGTTGAAAACACTTCGATATTCACCCAACAGACTGACCAGGGAACGATGACGGGTCTCCTGCATGCGTTGCACTCCACGCACGGTTTCATGGGAGTACGCATACAGCAATATGAATTTAGCGGTCAGCACGATGAAGCCAAATACGTACAAACCGCGTACCGCCGGTATCAAGCCAAAACGTGCTACCACCAAGCCGCCTATTGGGGTGAAAAAAGCGGAACAGACCGCGAAGATCATAATCCACGTCCAGATGTGGACCAGATGGCGTTCCTCGGCATCTTCGACCAGCAGGCAGGTCCAGGCAGTGTGCGAGACGCGCCAAAGACTGTTCATCAAAGCCGCCACAACAAAAAAGCGTATATCCTGTGCGGCCGCCCAGATCAGACATGGCACGCTCCAACATAACGTGTCGAAGATAAGCAACGTTAAGCGGCGCCCGAACTTATCCACGATCGCACCGCTGAGCAGGGCTGTAAAGATCTGAACGACAAGTCCCAGGCTGGCAATGCTCCCAATTTGCTGGTCTGTCAGTCCAAGGGCTAGCATGTACACGGCAAAGAAGGGTGTGAACAGGTTATAGGGAATCCCGAACATCACCTCGGTCAACACGCTGACGCGCGGGTTGCCTTTTAGCTCGCGCAGAGTTTGGAAGAGAGGGTGGTTTTGCAACATCGAACTATTTTCCCTAGTGCCATAGATAGTTTCATTGATCGAGCACATTATATAAGTTGCATGATTTACAACTCGACAGCCCGCCGCCAGATGTTTGGATTCCTCACGCGGAAGTCATAAAGCGTTCGAAATGACTATTTTGGGGGAAAGCGGTAGGTAGTGGCCAGCCCACCAGAAGAGGTTTCGCGATAGAGACTGGGCAGATCGTGCCCGGTTTGTTTCATCACTGCTACGACCTCGTCAAAAGATACACGATGGCTGCCATCGGTGGCGCATGCATAGCGAGCACAGGTAAGAGCTTGGGCAGCGGCAAAGACATTGCGCTCGATGCAGGGGATTTGCACCATACCGTTCACAGGATCGCAAGTCAGACCGAGGTGATGTTCCAATCCCATTTCGGCAGCGTATTCAACCTGGCGTGGGGTACCGCCCAGAAGCTGTGCAGCCGCTCCAGCCGCCATGGCACATGCCACGCCGACTTCACCCTGGCAGCCAACCTCTGCACCGGAGATGGATCCATTCTGCTTGACAAGGTTGCCGATGAGCCCGGCCGTTGCCAGCGCGCGTAAAATAGTTGTATCACTACAATTCGTGTTTTCTTGCACATAGCGCAGCACTGCTGGAACGATACCACACGAGCCACAAGTTGGCGCCGTGACTACGATACCGCCTGAAGCGTTTTCTTCCGCGGCGGCAAGAGCATATGCAGGCAGTAATCCCTCGTTGAGAAAATTCTTGCCACTGACAGAGATCTGGCGATAGAAGACCCAGGCTTTTCGTGGCAAACCCAATCCGCCAGGCAATACACCCTCAGTTTGCAAGCCACGTTCGAT
>DASWEH010000666.1:0-5663 GCA_036394895.1 Anaerolineales bacterium | reverse complement strand
GAGGTTCCCAGAGTTGACCATGAAAAGCTGAGTGGGGATCGTGTGGGAGAGTCTTCAGAAGCGATTCGTGCCCGCGTCCAAGCTGCTAGAAACATTCAACAAGCCCGATTCACGAATCCCAAATCTTTATTCTCGAATAATGGATCATCCGACATTGTCTGCAACGCCGATATGCGTGTGGGGGAGATCCGGCAATTTTGTAAACTGCAAGACGAAGGTCAGCGTTTGATGCGGGCAGCGACATCGTGCTGTGCATGACGCAACTCAATTTATCGGCGCGTGCTTACCATCGCATCCTCAAACTTGCACGCACCATTGCGGACTTGGCAGGCAGTGAAGAAATTCAATCCGTGCATTTAGCGGAGGCGTTGCGCCTTCGGCCGCCCAAAGTTGATGATGGGGTAAGTGATAGCAATTTAGTTCTCCGTACGATAATAATCATACTGATTTATCACACGATCATATAAGTGCAAGTTTTTTGCTGAGAAGAGGAGAAGAAGCTAGAAAAGATTGTAGACCAATACAACAACCAAACCAAAAACAAGATGACCGATCAACCCACCTGCGAAAGCCAGCATGCCGCCATTATTCGTCATCCAGAGACCTGGTGCTTGAACTTCACCTCTTTTAATACCAATGTGCATTATGGGGATCATACCCATGACCATCCCGGCAATCAGCCAATGGACTCCACCAAAGATCAAACCATTGACCCAGGTTGGGCTTCCCACGCCGGCTGACCAAAGGAGTATATAGATCAGGGCAAAGACAATTCCCATCATGAAATGCATCATCCAGCCGATCAGACGATTAGGTCTTCCAAACATTGTGCTGAGCATATCCACAATGTCCATCTTGGGCATACCCATCATAGGCGCCATTGCCATCACTGAACTGATGGCGATGGTCCCTGGCACACCTGCGATAATTGCTCCGAGAATATTCATTGACTGCCTCACTTTCATTGATTGAAATTTTTGGTCGAAAGGCCCTTCACCCCGTGAGACAGTAACCACATATTCCTTCTTACCAAACTCACTGCCTTACAATACAACAGGCTGGTTCATCACCAGCCTGTCCTCATCCTTGAAATTGTTGGTCAATATGCAGGGCCTCCAGCAGGGCCTCATATTCTTCGCGGCAATCGGGACACATATCCAGGTGCTGTTGGACATATGGCATCAAACGGGTTGGATCCTCCCCGCGCATTTTCATCTCAGCGAATTGATCGATCATTGTATGGACTTCATCGCAAAGTATTTCCTGATTCTGTGTATGCGCGATCATTTCGAGCATGTTTTTCATTCCCGAATCGTTTGAGCCACCGAGGCGTCGTTTGAACCAATTAATAATATTTTTCATCATGCGAATGACACCTATTCAGATGATTTTATTTACCAAACATATCAAGCAATTCTTCAGGGCGAAGCCCTTCTCTTTCAAGACGACCCTTGAGTCGCAACCTCGCATCGTGCATCATTTTATAAAGCGCATTGCGGTTGGTTCCCATGCGGCGAGCTACCACCTCCATAGGAATTCCTTTCACACTGACCGCCATCATCGCGGCGCGTTGCCGTAGAGTCAACTCCTCTTCGAAGATTCGCTTCACCAACTCCATCGCATCCTTGCGTTCCAGCGCGGATTCAGGGTGAGGGGCGGAAGATGCGAACCGTTCTGATGGCATTTCATCCGGCTCGACACTTTCTTGGAGACCGTCCAGTGAGACTTCCTTCCACTTGCGATGACGCAATTCATTTAATGCAATTCGAATGGCGATTTTGTAGACCCAGGTCGTGAATTGGCTTCGGCCTTCAAATGTATCCAAGCGGTCAAGCACCCGCATGAGTGTTTCCTGAATCATATCTTCAAGAAATGCATCGAAGTGCCCCGTCTCAGGTGAGAGCCAACGTGAAAGGGCGCCAGGAAGAACGCGTAATAGCGTGGTATGAAGATCTGCCAATGCAGAATCGCGCTGCTCGCCAAATGCATGCAAGTCTGCCAGCCAGGTTTCATTGTCGCGGGCGATGGGCATAGTTTGATTATATTTCATTTCAAAAGCAATGCAGTAAGATATTTGTGAGGGTTGCTTTCTTACCAAGAGGAGACCATATGACCACCGATTTTCATCATCTGCCAATTCTTACAACAAATCAAATGATTGAAGTGGACCGCCTGATGATAGAGGAATGGGGAATCACTTTGCTTCAGATGATGGAGAATGCTGGACGCAATTTTGCGGAGCTAGCGCGTCGTCAACTGGGAAGCACGGCACAAGGCAAAAGAGTAGCGGTTCTGTGTGGTAACGGAAACAACGGCGGGGGAGGCATGACCGCCGCGCGTCATCTACATAACTGGGGCGCGTCTGTCGAAGTTATGCTGGTTGGAGATGAGAAACGCCTCAAAGATGTCCCTGCACACCAATGGCGAATCTTGCAGAAAATGGGAATCACATGTTCCACTCTTGAACTGCCCAATGCCGATCTTGTTTTGGATGCCGTGCTAGGATACGGCGCAAAAGGGGATCCGCGCCCGCCAGTTGCCGATTGGATCCAGCTTGCCAACGAAAGCAGACATCCCATCCTTTCGCTTGACTCTCCCTCTGGCCTGGATACTACAACAGGCATCCCGGGCTCACCCTGCATTCATGCTTCTGCCACACTGACGCTTGCCTTGCCAAAAACGGGCTTGATCGCGCCGAGGGCCAAACCATTTGTCGGCGACTTATATCTTGCAGATATTGGTGTGCCACCTGAATTGTATGCAGTAACATCGCTGGGATTAGAAGTGAAATCTCCATTTAGCGAAGATACCATTGTGAAATTATTTTGAGGCTTCATAAGTTAGCAATATATTTCAAAATTCTTTCTAAGGAGTCTACGATGTCACTCACTCACATGCAGATCAAAGAATTGCTGGACGAAAACCTGAAGCATCAATGCGAGGGATATGGTCCTGACAAAGTTTGTGTGCGTATCGCCGCCATCGGCGAACTGCCATCGCGTTTCGGCGATTTCCACATCTTTGCGTTTTACAACAATCGCGATGATAAGGAACATGCCGCCATTGTGCGCGGCGATGTCACCAATGCTGAAGACGTTTCAGTCCGTGTACATTCCGAATGTCTGACGGGCGATGCGATTGGCTCTCTGCGCTGTGACTGCCGCGATCAGTTGGAAACTTCACTCAAGCAAATCGGGCAAATGGAAAGAGGCATCCTGCTTTATATGCGCCAGGAAGGACGGGGTATCGGACTGATCAATAAGATCCGGGCTTACGGCTTGCAAGATCATGGGTATGACACGGTAGAAGCCAATCTGGCGCTTGGTTTCCGCGATGATGAAAGAGATTATGCGGTTGCTGCACACATGTTGTTTTCGTTGAAGGTGAAATCCATCCAACTGATGACCAATAACCCACGTAAAATCGAAAACCTGACCCAGCATGGTGTGGTGGTCAATGGACGGATTCCGGTCATTATTCCACCCAATCCCTACAACGAATTCTATTTGAAGACCAAAGCTCAAAAATCAGGCCACATGCTGGATTCTTTTGGCAAACTACATTTGCAGGAGCAAGCCGACCGGCCTATTGTAGATGGTATGACCTCTGAGCAGCTTGAACAGTTGCCTCAGGAATAAAAATATTCTACGATGAACTAGTTTATATGAAGTTATGAAAAGTCTCGTATTGTGGGCAAATACTTTTAGTCCATGAAGCCACAAAGCATTCGTTCTTTGTGGCCTCACATCAAACACGCAGATTTTGACAGCACATCATTTGGAAGCGCACTATATCTTCATAGTTGAGATCTATCCTTATCAAGATTTGCGTATTCATTGAATATGCTAAGCGCGTTCGGGCGGTGAGGGCTCCTGACTTAAACGCTCCTCGGCATCTTTACGGTATAAGACGCCCATAAGCACCCCATCCGAATTGGTGATGATCACGCTGCCGACTTTCTTTTCTTGCATGCGTTTGGTTAGCGGTTCAAGGAAATTATCGGGGCGGAAGGTGGTCGGACCATTTTCCATCACAGCTTCGATAGGAGTATCTGGATTGACTTTCCAGGCATCACCCCGCAACCTTCCCAACACAATGTTCGCTTCGTTCACGACAAGGCAGACCTGCCAGCCGACCTCCTGACAACGCTTATAAACTTCACTTACATTATCAGTTAGATAGCATGTTGGCACATTGCGGCGTATGACATCAATTGCTTTGGGGATGGAGGCAAACTCTCCCTCCATCGGCAAGCCGAAGGCAAACCAATCTCTTTTCCCGGCAACATATCGGTAGACTGGCGAGAAGCCCAAACTTTCGAGCCGCCACGCGGCTCGTGAACTCATGTCTCACTGAAAGTCATGGCAATAAGTAATGATAGGACGAGTCGGATCCAGTTGCTGGACGGTCTGCGCATCCAATTTTTTCAGATGAATGTTGATCGCTCCAGGCAAATGCGCTTCGTTATATTCCTCTGGAGGTAGGACTTCCACCAGTTGCGCGCCATTTGCTATCAAGCGCTGAACCTCGTTTCGATTGATGTCTCTAGGCATTTTCGTTCTTTCTTTCCTAGCTATTTTTGACTCTCCGCCTGATTTCTCTCTACTTCATGATCCTCTGACAGTACAGCCCGAACGCTTCGGTGAATTGCACATAAACCCACAAGCATTCAGGCTGTCCATATTACCGAACAGACTGAAAGAGTCTGCTCTTTATCGGAGAGGCTAACGCGACTTTTGCATTTCGGGATGCATTTTGCGGTTATGAGCTTCAAGTTCAGCCTCTGAACTAACGGTCTGGCCGCAAGCTTCACACGTGTACCGCGAGTGCACTGTGCGATTATGCTGCTCCCTCTCTGCTTCAGTATTGAACGTTGCACCACATTCTTCACACTTATACTGATTCTGAGCCATGGAATTTTCTCCTTTCCGCAGGAATCCGCCAGGTAAACATTCCTGGCATTTTCAATGCTGGATTCATAATTTATCGCTTGTCTCATAAATTACTAAACTTTTTGGCAAAAATTACGAGTGAATAACACAAGTTTGGTTTAGTAAATTATGCGATACTCTGTAGACACCGGTCATAGCTGATGTCTTGCTATTTTCTTAACGAATATTAATGAAAAATGTGACTGCCTTCTGCCTGCTATTACAGACTGCGTTTGATGATTCGTGGGTGACAATATTGTCTCAATTGTTGAGGCCCCTTTTTGCGAAAGGTAAAAAACGAAAAGCGATTCGCCAGACAAATTTCCCTATAAGGGCTTGCCAAAGATGCCGTGTAGATTAATCCTGTAAGAAACTAAAAGAGTTGACTGTCCTATAGGCAAATTGGAGTTCATAACTTGGGACTTTTCGGGAGCAACCATGAAACTCTGGCTGACATTATGTTTTACAAAGCCCGTGATGAAACGGGCCTCATGGACTGCCCTGATTGTGGGCACGATCCTGATTCTGATCAATCACGGCAATCCGATTTTGAAAGGTGAAGTGGATCTCACGCGAATTCTTCAAATGTGTTTGACAGTCATTGTGCCTTATATTGTTTCCACCGTATCCAGTGTTTCTACCCTGATGAGCATGGAGGGTGGGATCAAAATCCATGAAGAAGCACGTATAAAAGTTAACTGATTTTTTCGAAGTAAAAAGGAGTTTTTTCAA
>DASWEH010000665.1:0-8290 GCA_036394895.1 Anaerolineales bacterium | reverse complement strand
GAGGCTAGCAAAAATTTTGCTCAAGCCTGCGCCCGGAGAGACGACCACCACCGCGATCTGACCCGGTTCCACAGAAGCAAATTGGATGCGGCTGGCTTTGCTTTTCTGGATATCATCCATTTGCGCCAGCAGGTTTTCCATGGCTACTTTTGTGATGGTGCCAATGCCCATGATGTAATCGATCGGTTCGTAGCGTTTATCGAGCGGCACATGGATGTGCATCCGGTAGATCCCTTCGCCTTCGCCCACCTGAATGGAAGTACCCATTTCTTCGAGCCGCCCGTAAAATTTTTGCAAATCAAATTCATTCGACGGCATGAAGTCCACAACCACTTCGTAATCCTGTCCCTCCTCCACTGTTTCCATTGCATCCTGCATTTGCATGCTCGAGATGGGCTGCACACTCATGGTGGGTGTCTCAAGCGATTCACCATACACGTGCCGCAGCATCCCTTCCAGAATAAAAAATAAACCTTTGCCACCCGAATCAACCACTCCCGCCTGCTTGAGGACCGGCAACAGATCTGGAGTCTTTTGGACAGCCTCATCCGCGGCTTTGACCGCAATCTCCAGGATGTCGATCGCGTCCTGCGTGGACACCAAAGCGGCTTCCGTTGCATCCGCTACTCCGCGTGCAACGGTCAAGATCGTGCCTTCCACCGGGCGGACCACTCCTTTATAAGCCGTATCCCGCGCTTCACTGAATGCTTTGACCAACGTAGGAGCATCCAGAATATCCTTGCCATGAACGCCGCGCGCAAACCCGCGCCACAACTGGGAAAGGATCACCCCCGAATTGCCACGCGCCCCCATCAACGCGCCTTTTGATACCGCAGCTGCCATGTCCGTGATGTTACGATGACCAAGATCTTTGATCTCATTCCACGCCGATTGCATAGTCAGCACCATGTTCGTTCCCGTATCCCCATCCGGCACCGGAAAGACATTCAAGGCGTTCACCGTCTGCTGGTTCGTACGGAGCCAGATCAGTCCTGCCTCGACAAGCCGCTTCATCGACTGACCATTAATTTGCTGCTTACGGAGTTTCTCTACACGTGCGGTATCTACTGCCATGACATTTCTACTCCTAGTCTGTATTGCTCACGCGTAGTCCTGCCACGTGTACGTTAATGGAATTTACCCTCAACCCCAACGCCTTCTCCACATGAAAGCGGACGGTATTGGCAACGCTCTCCGCTACGGAATTGATGCGTGTGCCATACTCCACGATAATATGAATTTCGATATCAATATCCTCGCCGTTATAACGAACGGACACACCGCGTGAAGGCTCGCGAGTGATTGTTTTGACAAGGCCGTCCGCAATGTTCATTGGCGCCAGCCCCACCACACCGTAGGATTCGAGTGTGGCATGATAAGCGATCGTGACAATCGCGTTCGGTGAGATATGGATGCGGCCCAGAGAGGTTGTTTCTTCGCCCATGGTTTTCCTTATATTTGTTATGTCACACCAGCAGTCGATTTGCTTAGCAAATCGTGCGGTGCAAGTGTTGCGAGCCCCGTGAAGCAATCTCCCGTTGATAGAAAGATCCCTGTCAATAAGCACATACCATCTAAGAGGAGATTGCTTCGTCGCCCTTGGGCTCCTCGCAACGACATTTCTTTCGTCTATTTTATCATCTCGCCTTGAGGAAGGTTACGATGTATGGTAAAATGCCCTGCCTTCAAAAAGGCAGCTGGACCTCGCTTCACTTGGAATTATAGCAAGAAAGGATATTGCAAGAAAATGGCTAAGTGCGCTAACTGCGGTAAATCAACCACCTTCGGTCATAATCGCTCGTTCTCCCAACGCGCCACCAACCGCTCGTTCAAACCGAACCTGCAAAAGACGCTCGTGATGGAAAAGGGTCGTGTCGTACATAAAGTATTGTGCGCCAAGTGCATCAAGACCCTGAGCAAGACTGCGTAGATTTAAAGTCACAAAACAAAGGTCACGACCATTTGGGTCGTGATTTTTGTTTAATTAACCACTGAGAAAACCTTTTTAAATTCTCCGTGACTCCGTGTCTCAGTGGTTAGTCGATTAATGTACGCAGAGACTGCACTCCTGCCGCTAGGCCCTCGGGATGTTTGAAAATAGCCGTCGCTGCAACGAAAGCAGTTGCTCCGGACTCTTTCATTTTGGGCAACGTCTCAACATCGATCCCGCCATCCACCTCCAGCCAGGCCGAGGATCGCAGCGCATTCAGCTTTTGGCGAATTTCTGATACTCTCGCAATGGACTCTGGCATAAAGTTTTGTCCCGAATAGCCAGGATGCACGCTCATCACTAATATTAAGTCGGCTTCCGGCAAGGCCGGTTGGATCGCGCCAACGGACGTCTCGGGGTTCAACACAGCGCCCGCTCTACATCCCAGGGATTTGATCTGTTTCAGTGTTCCAACGATATCAGGACAAGTTTCTACATGGACGGTCAAACCTGTAGCGCCAGCTTTCGCAAACGCTTCAATATAACGCTCGGGGTTCTCGATCATCAAATGGACATCCAGCGGCAGCTTGGTGATCCGCCTGCATGTTTCAACGACAAAAGGTCCCATCGTAATGTTGGGCACGAAGTGCCCATCCATCACATCCACATGGATCCAATCCACACCCGCCGATTCAACGGTCGCGATTTCTTCGCCAAGGCGCGCAAAATCGGCAGAGAGAATGGATGAGGAAAGAACGTACTTATTCGTCATAATAAAAAATAAAGGTGACAATCACTCAAGAATCGATTGTCACCTGTTTTATCGAGGGTTGTATAGGAAGAAAATATAGATCCAGAATGGGATCAAGCCGCCCACGGCAATGAGCGCCATCAAACCGAGTCCCACGGAGGTCCAATCGATGTCAGGCATGGAATAGTCTGGGGGGCGAAGTGTCGTTTCAGGTGCATTGATTGCGGGCGTAGAAGTATGTGGAGGAGGTGGAGACGGTTCTGGTCGCTGATAGGTGGGTGCAGCTTCAGGAGTCATGTTCAAAGCCGCCGCAGCGCGTTCATCTCGTGGAGTACCAAAGCGCAAAAGGACGCGTCCCAATTGATCTGCCGTGCGATAGCGTGCGGCAGGCTCTTTGGAAAGAACCTTCAGTACAATTTGTTCAAGAGCAGAGGGAATGTCCGGCACATATTCGCTTGGCGGAATAGGCGGCGTTTCCAGATGCATGCGCGCAAGTCCCTCACTGCTAGGGGCAGTGAAAGGCAATGCACCTGTCAGCACCTCATAAAGGACGACACCCAGCGAGTAGACATCTGAAGCAGGTGAAGGCGCTTCTCCAGCAGCCTGCTCAGGCGAGAAGTATTGCGGCGAACCCCAAACCACATCTGCACGCTCGTCCGGCATGATCGTGGAGAGGGCACGCGCAATGCCAAAGTCTGTCACCTTGAGGCGGGCATCGGGCGTGACAATCATATTATGCGGCTTGACGTCACAATGAACCAGTCCTGCGCGGTGAGCATAACCAATCCCAGCACAAGCCTGCACCATTAACGGAATCGCTTCTTCCACAGAAAAGCGTCCGCGCTGGCGGAGAATGGTCTTCAAATCCTTGCCAGGAATGTATTCCATCACAAGGAAGAGTTGCCCGTGATCAAAGCCAAAATCATGGACGGTGACAATATTGGGATGGGAAAGGTTGGCCGCCGCGCGCGCTTCCTGGCGAAACCGTTGCTGGAAGGCCTCATCATTGGAATAATCCTCATGCAAAACTTTGATCGCCACCGAACGTTCCAGCATCAAATCCCGCGCCCGGAACACATCCGACATGCCACCTGAACCCAGTCGTTCCAGCAACTGATAGCGGTTGTTGAGCAACATTCCTTCGTTCATTGCAAAAAAGATTATACCCCAGCCCTCTCTAAATACGATATTGAGATGATTCCTATGCATTCAAAAACTTAACTGGCGTATTTGCCCTTTCAGGATGCTCACTGCAACGAACTCAATGCGGGGCAAGTGCGCAAGAGAGGGGTCGGCAAAATTGCAAAAGGGGGAATAAACATTTATAATCCTGGCGAAGGGATACTTTGATGTAAGGCCCGCGGAACCCAACCTTTGTAGGAATTTGAAAATGAGGGAATTTTTAAGAACTCACTAACCTTTTCCTAGACAAAAGATTTTGCGCATGAGAAAATCTACAAAGTACCGCTCACCCGTTTACATGCGTAACTGAATAGGAATTATGATCTTTTCTCTAACTCGCTGTACAACAAGCGGTGCATTCAAATTTATCTTTATCAAGGAGTTATCATGAGTCAGGAGAGGAAGAGTAAACGCCAGGAACGACGCGCCAAAATTGTACAAAAGGAAAAGCGCAGTCGTCTGGTCACGATTGGTCTCGTCACACTGGGTGCGGCATTGTTGGTCTTTGCCGTTGTATGGCCTCAACTCAGGCCGGTTGCACAGGTCGTCGCCGTTGACCCAGGGACACATCCCAACCCCAAAGACAATTCAATAGGGGATCCAAATGCTCCCATCAAAATCGAGGAGTTTGCCGACTTTCAGTGTCCATTCTGTGAGCGTTTCCACCAGGACACTGAGCCCTTATTGAAGCAATATTATATTGACACCGGCAAGGTTCAATACATCTTTCGTTCCATGGATAATTTCGTCAGCGATAACATTGCAAAGCAACAGGGTACCCCAGCAACCACTGAATCACAGGATGCTGCCGCGGCAGCCTATTGCGCGGGTGACCAGAACAAATTCTGGGACATGCACGCCTACCTCTTTGCGAATGCGCTCGGGGAAGATGCTGGTTCTTATACCGATAAACGCCTGGCAGCCATTGCTGAAAAGGCTGGGCTCGATATGGACCAATTTAACAGTTGCTACAGCAGCGGCAAATTTAAGGACCGTGTTCAACAGGATGCTCAAGATGGACAGGCTGCTGGTGTCACTGGAACTCCAGCTTTTATCATCACGTATACCGTGAACGGCGAGACAAAGACGGATAGAATTGATGGTGCTGAACAATTTAGTACCTTCCAGCAAAAACTCGAAGCGGCTTTGAACGAGATTGGCGCACAATAATCTTAAATCCACATATAAAGGAATGGTTATGAGCCCTGAAAAGGTAAGCAAACGTCAGCAACGCCGGGAACGGATGCAGCGTCAACAACAACGCCAGCGATTGATCCTCATTGGTCTGATTGTCCTGGGCGCGGCCCTTGTCGTTTCTGTAATTGTCTATCCGAATCTGAAATCGGTGGGTGAAATTATCACGGTTACACCGGCTACATTACCCAACGCGGATGGATTAAGTTTGGGCGACGCCAGTGCACCGGCAACTATCGATGTATTCGAAGATTTCCAATGCCCAGCCTGCAAATCGTTCACAGAAACCACTGAACCTCTTATCATCGAAAACCTGGTTTCCACCGGAAAAGCACATTATGTGTTTCACAACTATCCATTTATTGATGATAATACGAATCCACTGGGTGGCGGCGAATCGGATCAGGCTGCCAATGCCGCCATGTGCGCGAACGAGCAGGGTAAATTCTGGGAGATGCATAGCATTCTGTATGCCAATTGGAATGGTGAAAACCAGGGCAATTTAAGCGACCGCCGTTTGCAAGCTATGGCGGAAAGCATCGGGCTGGATATGAACGCGTTCAATGCGTGTTTCAACGCCAACAAATTTGAAGCAGAAATTCAGGCTGATTTCAATAAAGGCAAGGATATGGGAGTGAGCGGTACACCAACCGTGTTTGTCAACGGAAAACAAGCAGGTCAACCGGGCAAAATCCCTTCTTATGATGAGATTGCTCAGGCCGTCAACGTCGTTAATCCGGCTCCGTAGCCAAAAGGACACGGTCACGACCGTGTCCTTTTTGATTCTCTCGCGTGTATAATGAATTTGGAGTCAACGATTCCCATCGTTGGCTCAAAGTCTGGAGACTTTGGACTCCCTTTCCCCTGAGGAACTATGACGAAACGCCGCGTCACTTCGACTAAGCTCAGTGCAGGCACTCTCTCCCTGAATTGGTTTCTGCTCCTTGCATTGATCCTTGCTTCCTGCAATGGACTGCCAGTACCCATCGTTGCCACAGCCACGCCTGCCATTCCCACGCCGACTACATTTCAACAGTCATTGCCTCCCGCGCTGGTTGAAACAGATCCGCCGCTTGGCAGCCTGATTGGTTATCAATCCCCCATTACGTTTTACTTCAATCAGGCGGTGAACAAATCCTCAGCCGAGTCCGCGTTGGCGGGTTTGCCCGCGGGCACATTTACCTGGAACGATGAGGCGACGCTGATATTCACTCCGACACAACCTTATCAACCCAATGCACCCCTCAATTTCTCGATCGCAAATTCTATGCAGTCCGCGAATGGATTTGGTCTGGCTGCGCCCATTGATCTTTCCTTTACCGTTGCAGATTATCTGCGCCCAACCAACTTCCTGCCAAAGCCGGATGCGGAGGATGTCAACGTCGATGCGGCGATTGTGGTCTCATTTAATCAGCCAGTCGTTGCGCTGGGAGGAGATACATCCTCACAACCTCCAGCTTTCACCATTCAGCCTCCCGCCAAGGGACATGCAGAATGGATTAATACCAGTACCTATATCTTTTATCCTGACCCCGCGCTGGCCGGGGGAACACAATACACCGTCAGCTTGAACCCGGAATTGAAGACGGTAACGGGTGTTGGGCTGGAGGGAACGGAACAGACAACCTGGAAGTTCACCACTTCGAAACCGCGCGTGGTCACCCTGGAACCCTCCATCATGGGATTGCTTCCGCTGGAGCCCGAAATCAAACTGACGTTCAATCAACCTATGGACACCGAAAGCGTCGAATCGAATTTTTCGTTCAGTGGACCGGAAGGCGTGGTGAACGGAAAATTTTCGTGGAATAAAGATGAGACGGAAACGACGTTTGTGCCGAATCATTTGCTCGGGCGCAATGTTGGTTATATCTTGAATTTGGGCGCGACGGCAAAATCAAGAGGCGGATTAATTCTGGGTGCCGATTACGGGGCGGTATTCAACACGTATGATAATTTTGCAGTAAAGGACACAAAAACGGATTTTGGAGTAACGACGTTCACGTTCGTTTCGCCGCTTGCCAAAGCCAATTACAAAAACCTGGTCGGCGTATTCCCGGATGTGGATAATCTACAACCCGAAGTATCGGAGGATGGCTTAAGTCTTTCCATCTATGGCGATTTTATTCCCGATACAACCTATACGTTTGAATTATCCGCGCGCATTAAGGATCGCTGGGGGCAACCGCTGGGCGATTCATTTGTACTCGAGACGCATACACCCTCCTTACCGTCCATGTTGAATGTGTCGTTGTTTGGTTCATCCATGGCGTTCATCCGACCAGACGAACCCGTGCTATACGCGCGGGCTGCAAACATCAAGGATGTAAGCACCACGGTTGCCCCTTTGTCATTGCAGGATTTCTTCTCCCTTCAAAATTCGTATGATAACCAGCAGGCTTATGTTCCGAATAATGCGGCTACTTACTCCCAGACATTCGAGCTGCCACCCGGAGATACGAGCGAGGTAAAACTCGGGCTAGCGCAATCGAACAACCAGCTCTTGCCGGGTCTGTATTATGTCAGTTTGTCTTCGCCACAGCTTCAATCTTCAAAGAATATTTATTTGGTGGCATCCAGTCAGGTGAACCTTACTTTCAAACTGGGAGCAACGGAGGCACTGGTTTGGGCAGTGGATCTGCCTTCGCAAACGCCGATCCCAAATGCGCCCATCGCGATTTACGATGATACGGGGAATCAGATCGGCTCAGGGACAACAGACGAAAACGGATTGTGGAAAGGCGAGGTAGACGCACACGCGCGCAGCGGTCAGGCATATGCCATGCTCGGCGCGCCGGGGGATGAGAATTTTGGGATATCTGTCAATAGTTGGGGCTGGGGACTCAGCGCCTGGAACTTTGGTTATTCACAACAAGTGCAGGCGCCACATACAAAAATTTATATGTACACCGATCGCCCCATGTATCGCCCCGGGCAAACCGTTTATTTCCGGGGTATAGCGCGGCAGGCATTCAATGGACGATATGAATTCCCTCCCATTAATACGATCCCGCTGATCTTGCGGGATGCGAATGGAGTTCAGCTTTCAAACTATGATATGCAGCTTTCTCCATACGGAACGTTCAATGGAGAGTTTAAATTGTCGGAGGAGGCGGTTCCCGGCTATTACACGTTCGAGAACAGTCCGCTTGAATTCTATTTTTCATTCCAGGTCGCGGAATATCGCAAACCCGAGATCAATTTGAAGGTGGACTTTTCTGCTGACGAGATTCAAC
>DASWEH010000664.1:0-8904 GCA_036394895.1 Anaerolineales bacterium | reverse complement strand
CCTGTCTCGTACGAGGCCAACAGGATGGCTGCGCCGGGATCGGGCTTTACGGTCACATGCAATTGGGCAACATTCGATAGACGAGCGCTGCTGTCTTTGATTACATAGGAAGCTTGAGCTAGTCCCACAAACCCAGGGGTTGGCGTAAATGCAACCGTGCCATTCGGGGATGCAACGAACGTGCCTCCATTTACCGAAATTGTGGTTTGCTGGCCCGCAGTGGAGGGATCGAGATCAACAGAATTCACTTTGAGCGTGGCTCCGCCATATGTGATATCGTTTGCTGGCGGGTTGAGCGTGACCCCTGTGTTAAATTCGGTCACCGCGCTGTCGTCATCTGCAACGGGCGGGAAGGTCAGCCGACGATTGGCTGCCATCATCTGCGCGAAATTGCCAAGCGTGATGAACACCGGCGTGCCAGCATAAACCGTGAAGCCATCATAATCAGGGTATAGCGAGTTGTCATCCTGCTTACCAGAGAGTATCCAGTACAAACCACCATCCCCCCCGTTCTGCCCACCGCTCCTGAAGACAGCATCAGTCCATTCTTTATAGACTTTGTTGCGAATGCTTTTATCGAGAATGCCGAATTCGCCCAGGATCACTGCTTTCCCGTTTGTCTTGGCGTCACTGATGTGCCGCCTGATCCAGTCCGTGCCCCAGGCCACATCCGTGCCCCAATAATCGGGATAGAGATGGACTGACATCACATCGATATTTGCCAACCGGGTGAAGGCAATCGTGTCCACACCCTCACCGCAGTTCTCAGTCCAGTGGGTGGGATTTGGCAGGCAATAGAAGCCCTCATCACCGACGGAGACCAGGTGGTTACTATCAACGCTCTTGATATAGGTGGACATTTCATCGGCCCAGGCAATCAGGGTCTGGGTAGTGCAGTTGGGCGATCGCGGATACGCTGAGGTAATGCCACTCAGGCAGCGCGGCTCGTTGCCCAGCTCCCAGGTCATGATGGTTGAGTCGTTCTTGTAGGCAATGCCGTTATACGTGTTGACACGGTTGAGCAGGTAAGCGATCCAATCCTTGTACCACTGCTTGATGACCGGGTCGGTATAGAAGCTGTCATGGTACCAGCTCTGGCTGTCCGGTGTGCTGCTATCGCGCCAGCGCACATATTGGTCCATACCACCGAAATCATTCCAGTTATTGACGAAGGGAATCACAAGCTTGAGGCCCTCTTGGCCAGCTTTGTAAATCACATAATCGAGATGCTTCAAGCCGTCATTGCCATCATTATACGCAGGCGCTGATCCGTCCCAATATTGGAAGTACACACCATCAGCCTTGCCGCGGATCGAATTAGAGCCATCCTGATTACCAATATCCAGCGAACCCCAGATGCGCATGACGCGGAAGTTGTTGCCCGCGGCCGCGGCAAACACATCGTTGACCATAAATTGAGACTTGTACATGAGATAGTAGTTATTTGAACCGGCGAAGCGAAACTGTTTGCCATCCAGCTTCAGGCTATTCCCACTGCGCTGGACGAAACCATTGTTTTGTGCCGCAAAAACGCTGGGGCCTGCAAAGGATTGACTCACTAGAACCAGCAAGACAAGCATGACACCGAGGGAGTGTCTCAGTTTTTTTAGCATGGCTTATGTTCTCCTTTCTGAATCTAAGTCCGATACCGACAATCTGTTTGGTCCTCTACCCGTTACCTCCTTTCTTTTCGAATTTAAGACTAGATTTGCAATCATTAAAGCCAGACCAGTTCAACCTCTGCTACGATCTCTGTGATTACCTGACGGCTCCGGTTGTCAACCCGTTATAAACATATTTCTGCAAGAAGAGGCAGATTATATGCTATAACCAGACCAGCATCTGACGAGTGAGGTATAAATCTAGTATACGGATTAAATTCAGCCGTTATTAAATCAACCACAAGAGCAGCGGATTGACGTCTTACACCAATGACATTCATCGCAACATCTGCGTTGAAAAGCATAAATCTACGTACTCCCCACTTATTATATAGAATATATCCCATAATTCTTATTCAATCCTAAAGAAAATCAATACAAAATCATCTAGCCAATGAAGAGAGCTGATTATATAGTTAGTGACATTGAGGAAAGCCTAACCAATGTATATCCTGTGCATCGGACTTAATCATACAACTGCCCCTCTCGCGCTTCGTGAAGCATTGGTACTAAACGAAGAAGTCGTTAGTATTGCTCTTGCTCGCCTCGCATGCGGACATGTTGTCACTCCGCTCAATGAACTTGTCCTAATCTCCACCTGTAACCGTATTGAGTTGTATGCTGCCTCCAATCAACTGGCTTTGGCTGAATTGGAGGCTTTTCTGTCGGAGGTCAGTGGGGTGCCGGCAGACCTGTTTCGCCCACATCTCTATCGCTTCAAAGATATGGATGTCGCCCGCCACCTGTTCGAAGTCGCTGCTGGACTCGATTCCCTGGTGATTGGTGAACCGCAAATTTTGGGACAAGTTACGCATTCTCTCGAACTGGCGCGTGGACAAAACACTGCGGGACCCATCCTAAACCGACTCTTTCAAGCCGCTATTCACGCTGGAAAACGTACACGTACAGAGACAGCGATCAGTCGCAACCCTGCCTCCGTATCGTCTCTTGCCGCTTCATTATCAGAACGCGCGGTCAACAAAACTTCTGAGGCACAGATTGTTATCCTCGGTGCGGGGGAAATGGCGGAACTCGCCGTGGAAGCCTTACGCAAGCGCGGCGCGCAAAAAATTCTCGTCGTCAATAGGACACTGGAACGCGCCCAGGGGCTTCTTCAACGTTGGGACGCACAGGCTACGACGTTTGAGAATCTTCATACTGCCTTAGCCTCTGCTGATATCCTGATCTCGTCGACAGGGGCACCTCACACGATCATTTCAAAGACAATGGTAGATGAAATCATGAAAAAACGTATAGAGCGTCCGCTCGTCTTGATTGATATTGCTATGCCACGTGATATTGATTCTGATGTCGCGAGTATTGCTCACGTCAAATTGTATGATATGGATAGCCTCAATGCTCAACTTGAACACTCGCTTACCGAGCGGATGGCAGAGGTACCACATGTAAAAACTATTTTGGAGGAAGAACTTGAATTGTTTGCGGATTATCTGAAATCATTGGATATGCTCCCGCTGATCGCAGACATGCGCCAGAATGCGGAAATCATTCGGCAAACCGAACTTGAGAAAACATTGCGCCGTTTGCCGGATCTTACCGAAGCCGAGCGCGGTCATATTGAAGCTATGACTCAGGCACTCGTGAAAAAATTATTACACGCGCCGACTCAGCGATTGCGTGTCGAAGCTGCATCGCCGCGCGCCTCTGAATATGCCGAAATTGCTCGTACACTCTTCAACCTTTCCGAGGATCCCACGCAGCTCACCTCCACCGCGGCTGATTAACCATGAAACTTATTTTTGCAACCCGTCCCTCCGCTCTCGCTCGTTGGCAAACCCAGTGGGTCATCCATGCCTTAAAAAATATTCATCACGACCTCGAATGCGAAGAAAAAATTATCACGACCCAGGGTGACAAAATCCTTGACAAACCTCTGCCCGAAATTGGCGGCAAAGGTTTGTTTACGCAGGAGCTTGAAAGTGAATTGCTTTCGGGCGCAGTCCATTGCGCGGTTCATTCCTTGAAAGACTTGCCGGTTGAAAATCCACCTGGATTAACCGTTGGATGTATTCCTGCACGCGCCGAAGTCCGTGATGCATTGATTTCCAAAAACAGATACACCCTGGCCACATTTCCAAAAGGCGCTTCTGTTGGGACCTCGAGCCTGCGCCGCGCGGCACAAATCCTTTCTTTTCGCCCGGACGTTCGAATCGAATCTTTGCGCGGCAACGTGGACACACGACTTCGCAAAGCAATGGATGGTCAATACGATGCGATCATCCTGGCGGGTGCGGGATTAACACGTTTGGGTTTGGAAAATCATGTAACGGAATGGCTCTCACTGGATGTCATGCTCCCAGCGCCAGGCCAGGGCGCACTGGCAGTCCAATGCCGCGCAGACGATCAAATGACCCTCAATCTGCTCGCCGCGTTAGAAGACGATTCCACTCGGAAAGCCGTGACTGCCGAACGTGCCTTTCTCAGCGGACTCGGAGGCGGATGCGCTGTGCCGGTGGCAGCCTATGCAAGTGTGGAAGATCAAATGATTACATTGACAGGTTTGATCATTTCAGAAGATGGAAAGAAAGCCATCCATGTCAATCGCACAGGCACAGATGCAGGACAACTTGGAGATGATCTTGCGCAACGCGCCATCGCCCAGGGCGCGAATGAAATCCTCGCAGTGAAGGTAATGGAATGAAACGCATCCTGATCACCCGCCCCCGTGCGCAAGCCGATGAGTTTGCCGCCAAACTGCGCTCTGCTGGATTTGAACCGATTTTCTTTCCTGTGATTGAGATTCAACCTGTTGAGAATAATGTCGCTTTAGAGCGGGCATTATCCAAATTAAATTGCTACGAATGGATTGTCTTTACTTCAGTCAATGCGGTTGAAGTTGTGTTCGATCAATTTCCGTCTATTGATTGGAGTGAGGCTGTCAAGGTTGCCACCATCGGACCTAAAACGGCTGAAGCGCTAAAGACACGCGGTGTCAATCCTGATTTTGTTCCGCAGGAATATGTAGCCGAGGCGATTTTGCCTGGCTTGGGTGACCTGCTTGGGAAATGGGTTCTGCTGCCTCGTGCCGAGATCGCGCGCAAGGCTCTGCCCGAAGCCATACTTAATGCGGGTGGTGTGCCACATGAGATTACAGTGTATAAAACGCTACCTGCACAACCGAATCTTGAGGGATTAGAGGCGTTGTATGCAGGTGTGGATGTCATCACATTGACCAGTCCATCCACTGTACAAAACTTTATTGCTATTGCACAGCAGAACGGACTTAATCTCCTGAGGCTACCGAACAATCCACTATTTGCTTGCATCGGACCCATTACCGAACAAGCCGCGAAAGAGGCAGGGTTGCCTAATGTATTGGTAGCAAAAGAATATACAACCGATGGGTTGTTGGTGATGCTGAAGAACTTGGAGGTTTTATGACTTTATTTGAATTTGAAAATCGTCAATCGTTAATCGAAAATCGAAAACACTTGCACCGCACGCAAGTGCAGGTGTCAAAAATCACAAATCGTCCTCGTCGTTTGCGTGCTACACCTGCCATTCGCGCAATGGTACGCGAAACAGAACTGAACGCGCGCGATTTCATTTATCCGTTGTTTGTAAGGCATGGATCGGGTCGAAGCGAGATCCGCTCGATGCCAGGGGTGTATCAATTGTCAGTGGAAGAAAGTGTCCGTGAAGCGGAAGCAGCCGCAAGGTCCGGAGTGAATGCCGTGATCCTGTTTGGAATCCCTAAAGAGAAGGATCCAATTGGGTTGGAAAATTTCGCTGAAGATGGAATTGTCCAACAGGCGATTCGCTCGATCAAGAAAGAAATCCCGGAGATGGTTGTGGTCACAGATGTGTGCCTGTGCGAATACACCGATCATGGACATTGCGGAATTTTGAATACAGGTGAACATTTTCAAATCGGTCTGCCCGAAGGATATGTGTTGAATGACCCAACATTGGATGTACTGGCAAAGGTCGCTGTTTCACATGCCGAATGCGGGGCAGATATCGTCGCCCCGAGTGGCATGATGGATGGAATGGTTGCGGCAATCCGTGGCGCATTGGATGACACGGGTTATGAAAATTTACCAATTCTTTCTTATGCAGTGAAATATGCGTCATCGTTTTATGGACCTTTCCGTGAAGCTGCAGAAGGCGCTCCAAAATTCGGTGATCGCAAATCTCATCAAATGGATCCTGCGAATGTGCGGGAAGCGTTGCGTGAAGCCGCGCTGGATGTGGAAGAAGGCGCGGATATGCTGATGGTCAAGCCTGCCCTGGCATACCTCGATGTGATCCGTGTGGTAAAGGACGCTTTTCCCGAATTACCGATGGCGGCATACAACGTCAGCGGTGAGTATGCGATGATCAAAGCTGCCGCAGCAAATGGCTGGGTAGATGAAGCGAAGGTCACCCTCGAAACACTGACATCAATCAAGCGCGCCGGTGCCGATGTGATTATTACCTATCACGCCGTGGATGCGGCAAGGTGGCTGAAGTGATCCGTCATTGCGAGGGCAAAGCCCGAAGCAATCTATAGCTGCAAGTTATTTTGAGATTGCTTCGCCGCTCTGCGGCTCACAATGACAATGAAAGTTAATGGAGACATCAATGACAACATCGAATCTAACCGAACGTGCAGCTTCTGAGCGTGCATTGCACAACGCCCACATGGTGCAAGCAGATTTCAACATGGCTCCGTTTACCATCGCCTGGGAAGTGACGCGCGCCTGCGCCTATGCCTGTGTCCATTGCCGTGCAGATGCAATGCACACACCCGATCCCAACGAGTTGAATACAGAAGAGGCGTTGCGTCTCATCGACCGCCTGGCTGAATTCGGTTCGCCGATTTTGGTCTTTACAGGCGGTGACCCGATGATGCGCAAGGATTTGCACGAGTTGATCTCCTATGCAACGCAGAAAGGGTTGCGTTGTTCGTTGACTCCGACTGCCACTGCATTGCCTACCACGGCACGTCTCGAAAAAGTGCGTGATGCAGGCATTCGCCGTATTGCCCTTTCCCTGGATGCGCCGCGTCCGGAGATCCACGATAGCTTTCGTCAGGTGCCCGGCTCCTGGCAGCGCACCATAGATATTTTGCACCGCGCCCAGGGGATCGGTTTGAGCGTGCAAGTCAATACGACGGTTGCAAAACACAATGTGGATATTCTGGATGAAATGATTCCGTTCCTGCAGGAAGTTGGCGCAGTGCAATGGTCACTGTTTTTCCTTGTTCCCACGGGACGCGCCCAAGCCAGTAATATGATCTCTGCTGAAGAACATGAACGTGTCTTTAACTGGTTGTATGATCTCTCTAAGAATGCGCCCTTTGACATCAAGTCCACTGCTGCGCCGATGTATCGCCGTGTCGCGATCGAGCGCAAACGCGCCGAACAGGGCAGTGACCAGCCTGTCACCTTTCAGGGTGCGGGCTTCCAATACGCAGATGGACTTAATCGACCGACGCGCGGCGTCAATGATGGGAATGGCTTTCTATTCATATCACACGTTGGCGATATCCAACCCTCTGGGTTCTTGCCGCTCACAGCCGGCAACGTCCGCACGGATAATGTGATCGATGTCTACCGTTATTCACAGCTGTTTACCGACCTGCGTACGCCCGATAAGATCAAAGGACGCTGCGGAGTCTGCGAATACCGCGACGTCTGCGGCGGTCAACGCGGACGCGCTTATGGCATCACCGGTGATTACCTTGAATCGGATCCTGCGTGTGTTTATATTCCAAATGCAAATTAATTTTAGTAATTAGGGAAGATTATGCCTGAACAAACGCCCCGAACCCTTAATCATTTTTCGTCGTACGCCTTCACGGATGCGTATTGGTCTCTACACAAAGAAGAGAAAACATCCTTCCATAAAGACTGGCTGGCAGGTTTGCGCTCCGCTGCGCGCACCGTGGACATTTTTCAAAACACCGACAGCAAAGCGGATGTGTTGGTTTGGTGCGCTCTCGAAGCTGATGACTCGTGTAGCACCTCAACCTTCTTCGAAAAATTAGCGCAGGTGACCACACCGCATCGTCACTTGGTCCGCCCGGTAGATTCGCTGTGGGGCTTCACGCGTCCATCGCAATACACCAAGACGCGTTCAGCGCAGGAGATCGATCCGTTCGCAGAAACACGCATGAAGTATCTGGTGATGTATCCCTTTGCCAAGACGGCGGACTGGTATTTGATGAGCCGCGAGGCACGCCAGGGCATGATGAACGAGCATATCCGTATCGGCAAGCAATACGAAGATATTAAGCAATTGCTCTTGTATTCTTTTGGTTTGCAGGATCAGGAATTCGTGGTCGTCTACGAAACCGAGAACCTGCCGCGCTTCTCTGACCTTGTCAACGAATTGCGAGACACCGAAGCGCGCCGCTATACCCTGCAAGATACTCCCGTTACCACGGCTATCTACCACCCCGCCGAGGAGACTCTTGCACTATGGAAATAAACGATCGCTTCCTGCGCGCCTGTCGCCGCGAGCCAGTGGATGCAACCCCCGTTTGGTTCATGCGCCAGGCGGGACGTTACATGGCAGAGTATCGCACGATCCGCGAGAAGTATTCGCTGATCGAAATCTGTCAGCACCCCGAGATCGCGGCGGAGGTCACCATGCAGCCTGTCCGCGCCTTGGGTGTGGATGCGGCGATCCTTTTTGCGGATATTCTCCTGCCCGTGATTCCGCTGGGCTTGGGCTTGGAGTTCGCCAAAGGCGAGGGACCTGTGATCGGCTCGCCGGTTCGAACACTGGAGGATGTCCGCGCGATGAAACCTTTCGACGCTGAATCAGATCTCGGCTACGTGATGGATGCGATCCGCATCCTGCGCGAAACACTTCGACATGGCACATTGCAGGCTTTGGGCGGTGTACCATTAATTGGCTTTTGTGGCGCTCCGTTCACGGTCGCGTCTTATATCATCGAAGGCGGATCGTCGCGCGAGTTTCTCAAAACTAAAATGATGATGTATTCCGCGCCTGAAGTTTTTCATGCATTGATGGAAAAACTTTCTATAGTTCTCAGTGATTATCTCACCGCACAAATCCGCGCCGGCGCGCAAGCGGTGCAGGTCTTTGACTCCTGGGTCGGCGCGCTCAGCCCGGCGGATTACAAAACATTTGTGCTGCCTTATTCGCAAAAGGTGCTCAAGGCCGCCGAAGCGATGAACGTGCCCGTCATCCATTTTGGGACGAACACTACAACGTTGCTGCCACTGATGAGGCGTGCAGGCGGCTCGGTGCTCGGTCTGGATTGGCGCTT
>DASWEH010000663.1:0-5598 GCA_036394895.1 Anaerolineales bacterium | reverse complement strand
GAGAAAAAAGAGGCCGCCGGTACACAAATTCTATTCGTTGCGCCGCCCTCTACATCCACCTTGATTGACCCAGTGATCACCTCAGGTCGCTGGCTCAAAACGGGTGATGAGAATGCGATTGTGATCGGCAACCATCTTATTAATATTTTTCCTGACCTCAAAGTTGGTGACTGGTTAACAATCAAGATTGATAATAAAGAAACCAAGTGGCATATTGTTGGCACGTACAGCATTACAGGCAACGTGAATCCACCATTGTTATATGTAAATTATGAATACCTTAGTCATATTGTTGGCGCACCCGGACAAGTTTACTCCCTACGGGTGTTGACAACGCAGCACGATGCAATTACCCAAAGAAGAATCAGCGACCAGCTACAGGCCCTATATGAAGCACGTGGGATCACCGTTGGTTCCACGCAGCTCGGCGCGGAATTTATCCGTGACCAGAAAGCGCAGACCGACGTTCTTGTTTACTTTATGCTTGGCATGGCAGTGATGATCGCCATCGTCGGTGGATTGGGATTGATGGGCACCATGAGCATCAACGTGCTTGAGCGGACGCGCGAAATCGGCGTGATGCGCGCTATCGGTGCCTCCAACGGGGATATTCAAGGTATCGTGATCGTTGAGGGTTTGGTCATCGGTTTGATCAGCTGGAGCATCAGCATCCTAGTGGCTATTCCAATCACTGGCGTCCTCTGCTTCGGCGTAGGAATGGCAATCCTTACGGCACCGATGCCTGCCGTCTACGGCATGACCGGGATTATTGCGTGGCTGATCTTTACCCTTGTCCTTGCCACAATCGCAAGCGCGTTGCCTGCAAGACGAGCCTCACGACTTACTGTAAGAGATACCTTAGCTTATGAATAAAACAAAAGTGACAGTCACTTTCAACACGACCGTCACTTTTGTTTTAACGGGGTATCAGTTTTTGTCTTACGGCAAATTCACACAATTACTGCTTCCAAGAATCACCGAATGATTACTATTTGCCAATAGTGCACACTTCATGTTGCATCTTTCGGCTGGTCAATTTCGCGATATTTTGTGAACGGACGAGGATGACCTTGAAGATACCATTCAATCTCTCGCTTTCAGGACCATAATGAGCATTGGGGAGCAATTGTGAAATTTATCACCTTTTGTACATGACATTCACCATTTGTGGCGTGGATAATACAGGTCATAATGATTGTATAGGTCTACATTCGTCAGCAGCGACTCTGCTGGCAGAGGAGGTTAGGATGAATAACAAACAATCAAATGACCCTGAAAATGAGGCATCTACGCAATCTGCACATAGCGTGACCCGCAGAGACTTCATACGCATGACATTGTTAACGGCTGGGGCAATCGCGGTTGCCAAGGCCACCCCAGTGCTCGCCGGTAGGGGGACCGTAACAAGATACCCACTTCGATTTCCATCACCCGCATCTCCATACAATAACTTTTCTCTTACAGCTGCACCAGGCACGGCAGATCTAGGTGGCGGCAAATACTCTTCTGTACTGGCGTACAATGGCTACTTCCCAGGGCCGACATTTCGGGCGAATAGAGGCGATACAGCGAGTATCCAGTTCACGAATGGATTGTCGGAAGCAACGTCAGTTCATTGGCACGGCATGGTCGTGCCCACCAATGCAGATGGTCAACCGCAAAATTTAGTTGCGCCCGGGACAAGTTACCTATACTCATTCCCAATCATACAACGCGCTTGCCTAAACTGGTATCATCCGCATCCACACATGGAAACAGGAAAACAGGTTGTTCTCGGTTTGGCTGGAGCATTTATTGTCAATGATGCCGAAGAGGCAGCACTTGGCCTTCCTTCAGGAGCCTATGAAGTGCCACTCATCGTGCGCGATGTGAATTTCGACAGCGCAGGCAACATCATCTATAACCCCACTTCATCAGGATATCTCGCAAAGAATCCAATGGTGAATGGAACTCGTGATCCCTATCTGAATGTTGACACCGCCGTCTATCGTTTCAGGGTGCTCAATGGCGCCAGCGCTCGGCTATTCAAGCTTGTGCTTAGTAATGGCGCGCCGTTTACTTTGATCGGCAATGATGGTGGTCTACTTGAGACAGCAGTCCAAGTCAGTCAGATCGAGTTCAGCCCTGGTGAGCGGCTCGATCTTCTTGTGGATTTCCGCCAACTGGCGGTGGGTGCCACAGTCATGTTGCAGGATCTCAACACTGGATGGAACCTGCTAGAGTTCCGCGTGACGCGACAAGTCACCGACACTTATACCATTCCCACAGCACTATCTACCGTTACGAAGTTATCGAATCCCCTGAGAACACGCTTGTTCAGTTTCGATGGTATGACACGCATTAACGGGAAACAATACGACATGAATCGGATCGATTTTCAGGTACCCTTTGGTCAGACAGAGTTGTGGCGTTTCACAACAAATGGAAACGCGCCTCACCCAGTTCATATTCACGGCGCATCCTTCCAAGTGCAATCACGCACTGGTGGACGCGCGACTCTCTTCCCATGGGAGCGAGGTTGGAAGGATACCATTCTCCTCAACGATCGAGAGACTGTCGAGATCCTCATCCGTTTTGACGGATATAGAGGCCGATACTTGATCCACTGCCACAAGCTTGAGCATGAAGACCATGGAATGATGTCGAATTTTGAAGTGATCTAAGCAGCAGCCTCTGTTTCTTTGTTTCCTCTGCCTCACAGTCGCTGAAATATTGGGGTGGACTTTTCAGGTCCACCCCATTTGCTATTCGTAGCTCTCTACTGAATCAGATCTGAGGTTAGTATAGAGACGTTTTCCTAATCATTAACTGCCATAACTATTTCCTTTGACTCGATCGCTTCCGCTTTCAACTTCCCCGCGGATATTTCGCGCAGTTCATTTTGGAAGGCGTCGAACGAATCAATCGGGCACTGGAGAGTCATCGTGATATCCGCCGCGTAATCTTCGCCAAGCACTTCTCCATGTTGACGCGTCACCAGCAATCTTACGCGCTCCAGCAAGTTATAGGGAATGACGAGCATCGCCACATACACAGGGACTCTTCGTCCACGCCCTGCTGCATTGACGTCCATTTGGGTTGACTCAGTATACGCTTTGACCAACCGACCGGTGCCCAATAATGTGCCACCAAAATAACGCGTGACTACGACCGCGATATCACCGAGTCCGCTCCCCCGCAGAACCGCCAGCGCAGGTTTACCGGCTGTCCCTGAAGGTTCGCCATCATCCGAGAAATATTCGGTGACCGTATTTCCTCCGCCGATAATATAGGCTGGCACATTATGGCTCGCGTCCGCAAATTCCTTTTTGATACGCGCGAGGAACGCCCGTGCTTCATCGATGCTGAAGACAGGAGCGAGCGTGGCAATGAACCGCGAGTTGATAACAATTTGCTCGCGGCGAATTTCATTAAGAGGAACGGAATAAATTTTCAACATAAGCAGAACTCCGAGATTATACATCTCGGAGTTCTGCTCTTTGCACTCGCCTGAACACAGCAGTGTATACTCTGGCTAGAACGAAGCCCAATCTGATTCTTGCCAAACACTGATATCCGGCGTACCCTCAAATAGATTGCCAAATGCCTCCATCACCTTCGGGTCGCTCATGAACTTCTGCAAGCCTTCCAGATTGTTCCACGTATCGATTGCCAGGAATTGTGTTGGATCTTGCGGGTTCAAATGCGGCTTATGTCCAATTGCCCCCATGGGACGAGTCATCGCAGATAATTGTTCGACTGTCGCATCGTGCGCCATCTGCGCTTCTTTGGGATCACCCTTCAGCTTTGCTCGGACTACCGTTATGTAATTCATTTTTATCTCCTTTTGAATGGTCTTATACTTATTAGACGGCAGCTTAAGTCAAAACTGTGCGGTTAAATGGAAAATTGATTGACCAGATTTCGCACAATTTGCGCCTGCAAACTCGTCATATTTATGTCAAAGAATTAATTGGAGACATGTCAATGATTCATGATCAAAAGTCCATGGAGTCAGAATACCTTTTCGCGGCACGCCAGGGTAATCATCAGAAATTCAGCGAATTGACGGAGCCTTACCGCCGCGAGCTGCAAGTCCACTGCTACCGTATTCTCGGTTCCCTCCACGAGGCAGAAGATATGGTTCAGGAAACCCTGCTCAAGGCTTGGAAACGACTCGATACGTATGAAGGCCGCGCATCTTTCCGGTCCTGGCTTTACAAGATCGCTACAAATTCCTGCCTGGATTTCCTGGACCAAAAGAAAAGCCGACGGCTGCTTCCGTTTGACGGACGTTCTCCCTCTGATCCAGAGACTCCCATTCTGCCACCCACACCAGAGATAAGCTGGCTGGAGCCTTTCCCCGATGAATGGATCGGTGATAAATCAGCGATCAACCCCGAAGCGCGCTATTCAGACTCTGAAAGCATATCACTGGCATTTTTGACAGCATTACAGACCTTACCTCCGCGTCAACGTGCGGTTTTGATCTTGAGAGATGTTCTTGACTTTTCCGCCAATGAAACCTCCGAAGTGCTTGAACTCACCACTTCATCTGTAAACAGTGCACTGCACCGCGCCCGAACCACACTTTCGCGGCGCTATCCTCGAGGAGAGAGGGAGGATTTAACGATGCCATCCACTGACGAAAGGACTCAACGGCTTCTTGATCATTTTGTGCAAGCTTGGGAATCTGCGGATGTAAATGGATTGGTGGCTTTGCTGAAAGCAGATGCAGCATTAGCCATGCCGCCTTCCCCCTCATGGTATCAAGGTCGGAGTGCAATTGGCACATTTGTGGCCGCAACCGTTTTTGGGGAGGGCGGGATGTTCCCAGGCAAAGCTGTTAAACGCTGGAGACTTTTACCAACGAATGCCAACGGTGCCCCTGCCTTTGCAATTTATCAGCGAGATGAGAAAGATGAATATCAGCCATTTGGACTGATTGCGCTCACCATCGACAAGGATAAACTGTCGCAAATCATCAGTTTTATTGATCCAACGTTACCACCTCTCTTCGGGTTTCCAGCGAAATTGGGACAACCCTAGGTATGATTGCTACTTTGTCTCCTTGCTGAAAGAATGTAAAATGGACGAGGAGACTAACTTATGGATCTCCAAACCCAACTTTCTCAGATCATCCATCCTTCCCGCGTCCTGACTTCTTATCTGCATCGCATTGCCTACGCCAACGATGCATCCTATTTTCGACTCGTTCCACAAGCTGTGGTTCAGCCGAATTCGATTGGCGAAATCCAATCTCTTTTCAAATTTACGCAACAACACAAAATTCCAATGACCTTTCGCGCGGCAGGAACAAGTCTTTCCGGTCAAGCCGTAACCGATGGTATCCTCGTGGACATTTCTAAGCACTGGGGAAAGTACAGAGTGGAAGATCACGCGTCCTTGATCCGCTTCCAACCTGGTATTGTCGGCGGATTTATCAATAATGTACTGAAACCATTTGGTCGCCGCATCGGGCCTGATCCTGCCTCCATCGACGCCTGCATGATGGGCGGCATCCTCTCGAACAACTCCAGCGGCATGTGCTGCGGCGTAATCGAAAATTCCTATCACACGATTCATTCGATGAGCATTATTCTGCCCAATGGATTTATC
>DASWEH010000662.1:0-3785 GCA_036394895.1 Anaerolineales bacterium | reverse complement strand
GCCGTTCGCTCGATCATTCGCCAGATGCACATTTTGCAAATCGATTCGATCAATGTCATCGCCCGCAGTCACCATCTTGTGTTGTGGAGCCGCCTCGGTGACTATCAGCCGCGCTGGCTGGAAGATCTGCTGGAGGAAGGCGCGCTGTTTGAATATTGGTCCCGCGCCGCCAGCTTCCTGCCTTTCGAGGAGTATCCACTGTACCGCCATCTGCACGAGGATTGGCTGGGCGGGCGCGCCAATCAATGGCTGGCGGAGCATCCCACCGTCGCTACGGCCATGCTGAATCACGTCCGGGCACACGGGGAAACGCGCTCGTCCGATTTTGAGCGCACGGACGGTCAGAAAACCGGTTGGTTTAACTGGAAAGAAGAGAAAATTGCGCTGGAGTATCTGTTCTATGCCGGCGAATTGATGGTCCGCAAACGTCACAACTTCCAGCGGATCTATGATTTGCGCGAGCGCGTTCTCACCGATTTCGATAAGCTGGGGGATACATCGCCAGATACATCGCCAGATGTATCCCGCGCCGACGCCCATGACCAATTCGTTCTCAACACCATGCAGGCGCTCGGTGTGACGAAGGCGGAATGGCTCGGCAATTATTTCGGGCTGAATAAAACCGATGTCAAAGCTGCCCTCAAACGGCTGGAGGCAGGCGGACGCCTGACGAAGGTCGAGGTCGAAGGCTGGACTACGCCTGGCTACATTCATCCCGATGACCGTAAACGAGTGGAAGCCGCGGCGAAGGGTGAAATCCCACGCTCGAAGACGACCTTTCTATCGCCGTTCGACCCGCTCGTGTGGGACCGTCAGCGCGCACTGGACCTGTTTAACTTCGACTACAAAATTGAGGTGTATACGCCCGCGCCCAAACGCAAATATGGCTACTTCACCCTGCCGATCCTGTACAACAATGCGCTGATCGGTCGCATCGATCCCAAAGCCCATCGCAAGGAAAGTATTTTTGAGGTCAAGGCGCTGCACCTCGAACCGGGCGTGGTGGTCGACGATGCCCTGGTTGCTGAGGTCAAATCCGCTTTGCGAGCCTGCGCCGCATGGCACAAGACACCGCAGGTCGTCGTCCGTTACGCCACGGAACCCGGCCTTGCCAAACGACTTTCGGACTAGGTCTACCTCTTTTACAGGGCGGGAATGGCTTGTAATGAACGGCTCCGCCGTAAGCCAACGAAGTGGTACTCATGTAGAACTTTAGCGTCATGTGGGTGGTTTAGATGACCTTACAGGCTGTGATCACTTTCCGTAGAGATCTGGCTGATTTCATATTTTCGGGTATCCTCGAAAGAAACCCTAAGGGTCTTGAACCCTCTACTTCAACTCCGCGAAGACCCTTAGGGTTTGAGAGAAAATATGACCAGTCCTTCCCCTTTACTCTACGATACTTATTATCACATCTACAATCGCGGTGTGAACCGTGAAGATATCTTCGTTGAAGAAAGAAATTATGATCTTTTTCTGAAATTATTTGAAAGGCATCTTCTCCCTGTTGCCGATCTGTTTGCTTATTGTCTGTTGAGGAATCACTTCCATCTTTCGGTGAGGATAAAATCGGAAGAAGAAATACTCGAAACCAAAAAGACCCTAAGGGTTTCTTCCGTCAAAGATCATCACGGACGGCAAGGTAAGACGGCAGATCATCAACCTGGTCAGTCAAGAAAACCCTTAGGGTCTCATTACGTCAGTGATCAATTCTCTAACTTCTTCAACGCCTACGCCAAGACCATCAACAAAACCTACGGGCGGACAGGGAGTTTATTCCAGCACCCGTTTGGGCGTGTGGCGATCACCACGGATCGACAATTTTGGAATGTGATCGCCTACATCCATCAGAATCCGCAGAAACATGGATTTGTGAACGACTTCCGCGATTGGAAATATTCTTCTTATGGAGTGATCCTGGGTGAGAAACCGACTGTGATAAAGCGCAACGAAGTAATGAATTGGTTTGGAACAAAGGACGATTATTTATCACTCCACAATCAATGGATGACCGATGTCCAGGCAAAGTGGTTCGCTGGCGACTTCGATTGAAATCCATGGAAAGACCCTAAGGGTTTACCTGGCACATCTATTTGTCCCTTTGCAAGCCTGCTGACCAATTCATTATGATGAGGTGTTCCATAAGAAACCCTTAGGGTCACCCTCTTTTATAGGGCGGAAACGGGTTGCAATGAGTTTGAAAGCTTACAGATTGGTACTAATCCCCGACTTTAGCGTCATGTCGACAGTTAAAGTCAGACTAGTTAATTATTGAGCGTGGCAGGTAAAACATGAACAACATTGTAATCATATTTACTCTTTTTGCAGTTGTATTGCTGGTTGTCGCAATATTAGCAATCATTATTGGGTATTTTTGGGCATCCTCGAAAACAAAATCTGCTCTGTTAACTCAGGTAAGAGAGCAAGGGAATGCTATACGTAAGGAAGCGCAAGAACAACTCCAAAATTGGAAAGATCAAGAGCTTAGTGTAGTTCGGCAACAAACATATGATGCGGCAAAGGGTCAGGTAATCCAAGAGATGCAGCAGCAGATGCGAAATTGGCAAGAAAATGAGCTTCAACAAATTCGGCAGCAAATCTATGATGCCGCTAAGGGACAATCAACACAAGAAGCGACAGAGAGCATCCAAAAATGGCAGCAAACTGAACTTCAATTTGTTAAGAAACAATTGGCAGAGGCATTACGGGGCGAAGCTATACAAGATGCTCAACAGCAGCTAATAAAATGGCGTACTGAAGAGTTGGAAAACGCCAAACGGCAAATTTGGGATGTTCTGACCAAAGATGCGAATGTAAGCCTTGAACAATGGAAAGTGGAATTTGAAAAAGAGATTAGGCAAGATGCAATTGATAGAAGTCAATCAGTCACAATGGGAAAAATGACAGAGCATCTCGTTCCTTACCTTCCTGGCTTTGGATTTAATCCTGCCGATGCCAGATTTGTCGGAAGTCCCATTGATCTGATTGTTTTTGATGGTCTTGACGAGGATTGTGTAAAGAAAATTGTATTTATTGAAATAAAGACGGGAGTATCAACATTATCCACAAGAGAACGATGGATACGGGATGCGGTTCTGGCTAAAAATGTGGAATGGATGGAAGTCAAAGTCAATCTTGAAAGCCCTGATGTTGTTCATCAAATTAGGTCCAGGAAAGCCGTAGCCGCACCCTTTTAAGGGACAAGGGTGACTATCACTTTGGAAGAGACAACCACTCTTGTTAAGTATGAGATACATTGGTGAATTGCATGAATTTTTATATTCGGAAAAGCGTTAAATTTGGACCGCTGCGCTTTAACTTCTCCAAATCGGGGATTGGAATATCTGCTGGCGTAAAAGGTGCGCGAATAGCAACTGGCCCTCGTGGGACTTATATTCACTTGGGTCGCAATGGCATCTACTATCGTCAAAAGATTGATGGCTCTCTCGGAGACATATCGCTAGAATCACCGAACGGCGGATCTTCATATCAGGAAACAACTTCCGGAGATATTCCTACCGCGAGCGTCACTGATTTGGTTGATACCTCAAATGGTGAGTTTTTGGAGCAGATCAATTCTCGTATTCAACAAACGACTTACGCGCCTACGATTAGGCATGTGTCCTTCTGGATTGCTGGCTTATTGGGCGCATTCACCTGGCTTGTTGCCGTTGCTGTAAACCCGATTGTGGTGTTGCTACTATTCGCTTTCACGGCATTAACTTTGCTTATTGGACTGGAAGTAGCCTCGGCGACAGCAGAACAGGAAAAACTGACACAAATAA
>DASWEH010000661.1:0-9982 GCA_036394895.1 Anaerolineales bacterium | reverse complement strand
GCACACCGCCTTTCACACTATGGACCACACCTGGGAAATGGAAGACAAGGACCTGACGACCTGACGGTCAAACAAGCGTGAGGCCGAGCGCTCTATCAGCATCGAGATGGTGCATCACTGTAGCTCGCTCGGCGTGGGTCTTCCCTGGCACCGTGCGGCTTAAGCCGTACCAGGGCAGGTGTGCGTTAGCACCCTGTAAGGGCCGACCCTACCGAGACAGTGGGAGTTTCTCATATAGATGGTAAACCCACTGTACGTACCATCATGGATCCATAGTCGCGTCCGCGCCAACTCTAGCCGTGCCAATTCCTGGCACGAAACTCTATATCCTCCTCCCCCGCCGAAAGCGGTACTCCGGTCCGTACTCGCCTGATCGAGCGGCTAACGATCTTCTTGGTTGCTGTATAATTCTGCCATGCCAGAGTGGACCGGCAAGACAATTGGAGACGTACGCATCGATAAGGGACTCGCCCAGGGGGGCATGGCAGAGGTCTACGTCGGCACGCATCTCAGGCTGGATCGTCTTGTCACCGTCAAAGTGATGCATAGCTATATTGAGGCGGATCCCGAGTTGCAGTCGCGCTTCGAGCGCGAGGCCAAGGTGGTTGCGGCATTACGTCATCCCAACATCGTACAGGTCTTTGACTTCAACATCGCAGAGGGACACCCGTACATTGTGATGGAATATATAAGAGGTCCATCGCTGGCTGTTTATTTGCGCGAATTGAACAGCCGCAATGAAAAACTACCACCCGCTCAAGTCGCACGTCTCTTAAGCATCCTAGCAACCGCACTCGATTATGCACACGAGCAGGGGGTCATTCATCGCGATATCAAGCCAGGCAACATTATCCTGCACAACAAAACGGGCCTGTTTTCAAGTGACCTGCCACTCAGCCGGCACACCGAGCCTGTCATCACAGATTTCGGTCTGGTCCGCATCCATACAACAACGCAAACGTCGGTGGGCAAAAGAAGCGGGACACCAGCCTATATGTCCCCTGAGCAGGCACATGGTTTCACAGTAGATCATCGCAGTGACATCTATTCACTTGGTATTGTCCTCTATGAGCTGATGGCGGGTCACGTTCCTTTCGAAGCGGAAACAATCTGGGCGATCATCTACAAGCACATCAACGAACCGCCTCCTCCCATTCCAGGAATCTCGCCGCCCGTGCAAAAAGTGATCGACCGCGTCCTGGCAAAAGATCCGGACGCCCGCTACCAGACCTGCCGCGAACTTGCGGCAGATTACATGGATGCGATCGGGATGGTTTCGGAGGCTAATAGCGTGCGGGCGGGAACATCGCTTCCCATCACGCGCCAGCCGGAGCCTGTTATCGCCTCTGACCAACGGGTTCAACCCGCGGGGCTCACATGGAAGCGGGCAGCAGTGTATTCATTAACCGGGCTCCTTTTCCTTGCCCTCGCCATTTGGGGATTTTTGACATTCTCACCCGCAGGGCGAGGATTGACAGCAGTGCCAGGTGTGATTCCGCACACCCGAGAGGACGCTGCTGTCGGTCTATTGCGTTTTCAGGATGGAACTGCGCCTGGGGATCAAGTGACGATTTCCACATCGAGCCTGGAGGCTCCTCCGCAGGGGAGCCGGTATGAAGCCTGGCTGATCCAGGATGATGGGGAGCAGCGCATCAGTATGGGTGTGATTGCGTTCGACCAGCAAAATCAAGGATCGCTGGCCTTTGTCGCTGGTGAGGGACAGAACTTGCTCGGAAAATACAGAACATTAGAGATCACGAGGGAGCCAGATCCTGACCCCAGCCCCAATTCTTCTAATGATGTTGCTTTTTCGGCAAGCCTCCCGCCCGGTGGCCTTACTCACGTAAGGCATCTCTTGTTTTCCTTTAACGCTACGCCTGAGAAAGTCGGGTTCCTTCGCGGCTTGGATGCTGACACACTCCTGCTCAACGAAGCCGCGCAGCAGATGCTGGCTTCCTTTAAAGCCAGGGATGAGGCAGGCCTCGATCTACATGCCGAAGGAATGTTGAATATGATCCTCGGAAGCCAGAGTGAAGAATACAAGGATTGGAATGGAGATAGCGCCGTCGACGACCCCAGCGATGGTTACGGTCTTTTACTCAACGGAGAAAACGCGGGATATATCCAGGGTACCTTCACGCACGCAGATTTGGCGCTCACATCACCGGACGCAACGCAGAATATGCTCATCCATGGAAAGCACGTTAAGGACTGTGCAGCCAATCTCGACATATGGACGCCTCAATTGCGCGATCGATTGCGTGCTATATTGAACGCCTCGTTTGATTCGCCGGAGCTGGAGGGCACGATCCGTGAAGCTGTTGCGCTGGCGGACAAGATTAGGAATGGCATTGACGTCAATGGCAATGAGAAGATCGAACCAGTTTCCGGTGAGGGAGGGGCGGTGACAGCCTATGAACATGCCTATTACATGGCGGACATGGTCATCGTCCCAGGCGCAAGTCAACCACCTTAAATTACCGCTTGTCTCACCACTTGTATCAAGCGTGTTCTGCATGCGTAAATAAACTTGTGCATGCTATTTGTAGGCTAAAATTCAAAAGTCAAGTTTAAATACGCCAGAGGCGTGCGGCACTCTGTCGTTCCCGAATGCACTCGATTTGCTCACTGGCACCGTGCGGCTTACCCTGGCACCGCCCGCCAGGGCAGGTGAGCCGTACCAGGGCACCCCTGTCCTGGCCCTTACAGGCGGTGCCAGGGAGTCTAGTGGCAGCGCCTGTGATTTGCTCGAATAGGCGGTAAACGGACTGTACGTACTATAATGGATCCATGGTCGCCCCGATGTGGTCTCCGGATTGATGGCCGCACCGCTACAATGAAAGGGTAAAATAGGAATGATATGGCTACCTACCCTTTCAGTCTGCCTCAGTTAATTGATATTTGCCGGCAGCATGATGTTTCCATGATTGGCGTCTTCGGTTCCATGGCACGCGGGGAGGCAAAGAAACAGAGTGATATTGATCTGATCGTCCGTTTTTCAAAGCGAAAAAGTCTATTGGCTGTCGTCAGGCTAGAACGGGAACTCAGCGAAGCCCTGGGCCGCAAAGTGGATTTACTCACAGAGGGCGCGCTCAGTCCTTATCTACGCGAGCGGATTTTGAATGAAATGAGGGTGGTCTATGGAAAAAGATGACACCGTTTACTTACGTCATGTTCTCGATGCGATCAACACCATCGAGGAATATTTGCAGGATGTGAATGAAGATAAATTCAAAGCCACGCGCCTACTTCAAGATGGGGTATCGGTGAAGCCATCAGACATATGTCAAAAGACATCCGTAAAACATATCCGGAAATCCCCTGGCAGGATGTGGCTGGAATGCGAGATAAGCTAATCCATGACTACTTCGGTGTTGATATTGAAAAGGTTTGGGATACAGCGCAGGAAGATCTTCCTGTCCTGAAAGAACAAGTGATTGGAATACTCAGGGATTTTGGTCAGGAACGATGTACCGTCTTCCTGGTCGCTCATCACTAGAACTTGTCTCAAAAATGTCATCCTGAGCGAAGCGACACTTGCGCCGCACGCCAGTGCAGGTGAGGATCTCAGACAGGGAAAGTACGAGACTCTTCGGTTGCAAAACCCGCTCCCTCACACCGTCCCGGCGTCCTTGCGGGAGAGTGACATGCCATTTTTGAGATGACTTATAGTTATCCTTCCGGTTTGGAAGCACCTCTCTGCCATAGTCCTGTAGAAACTTGTGTTGATCTGGTCACACGCTATGGAAATACCGCTTGTCTCATAATTTCCTAAATGTTTTGAAGCGAAGTGGAGGCTAGGTTTTCAAATTTTAGTTTATGCATGCGTGCGGCACTATGTAGAGCGGGTCAAAGCCCAGGTGCAAGTATCCTTTGGCGTAGCTGATGTGCTCTTCGGGGTTTGAGGAAATACAACCCATCTGTTTGATCGTAGCCGCTCCCCGCTCTTGAGCGGGTTCCCAATTCCCGATATGGAATTGCAATGGATCATTCGGGGAATCATCCGTCTTGTACATGATTTGCACCACAATGAAAGAATTCTTGAGAGCGCACGTCACTGCACTGCGAAATCAATCAAGGGGCGGTATCGTATTTTGGCAATTCGATCAAATTTATGACTTTCATCGTCAGCCGTCACGCTCTGCTGCTCAGATTTGAAGGGATCAGGTAATAGACCATGCAAGTGATCAACTGGCTCGACCTCCAACCACTCCCTGCTGATCTGGATGCTCTGAACAAGCGCCTCCAGGAAGCTCTGCCGCTGCGCAAAGTCTGTGAATTGTTGGTTGAGACTACCCTGCGCGCCTATCCCTGGAGTGGACGGGCTGACCTGATCTCCTGCTATGATCCATCTCAAACTTACAAACAAGGTCAGAGGTTTGCGCTGTTCATCCCCGATTCGCAAAACGCTCGCCCGATCGTCTGGCTATTGGCGCAAGTGAAACACGCAAGGATTGTTGAAAATCCGATCCAGGGGCGTTTTCAAGTATTAACCCTGGATACCCATGGCAGGCAAGTTCAGATGGTGGGCGGGATCCCAGAGGCCTCTTATCCCGAACCCGACCTATCCAACTACACCTCTGAAGAGCTTGCCTGGCTGGTGGAATGGGTTTCGGATACCTATGCCGCTCCTCTTCAGGTGACCCTCAAGAAACTGATTCAGAAAGGGCAGATCCGTGGAGGACTTGCAGGGCAGACGTTCCTCCCTGAACATGCTTCTGCGCTTTCTGTGGAACTTGCCCATCCATTTTTTGCCCGCATCTCACCGGCACGGCCATGGATCAGCCTGGAAGAGATCGTTAAAGGCCTGCCCGATCTTTCTCAGCTCGAGCATGAAACAGCTCTTGGGCTCATCCGCGCAACATTGAAAGGGAGCCCCTATCGATCGCTGGGAGCAGATCGCTGGACGACTCTTGAACTGTTCAACCAGCTCAATCGTGAAGTGCCGCGAGGCTTGTCCACACCCCAACTCCGTTCAAAAGTGCACATCTGGACGAAACGGGATGAGCAGGACCTGGCAGGATATGGCAGGAAATTCATGCCCACGGAGGCGCGGCACGCGCTCGAAGAGCTTGAGTCGGGTGAAAGCCTGTCTGAGCCAGATGATTCTCCATGGCGTCCTCCAAAGGCCTCGGTGCGGCTCCCCACTCTGAACTATCTTCACATCACTCAGGCATACTTTCCTGTTGGATATGTCCTGCGCGCCTTTGCGCCAGATGTTCAGATGTTTTTTGTCCAGTTTATCGACGGTAATCACCAGCCTTTCCTGCTCGACAGAGAGAATGGTCTGCTCAAGGCCATTCACCCTGGGAAGTTGGGTACGAAAATTCTTGAAGATGGCATTCCGGCTGGGACAACCCTGTGGCTTGAATATGAGGGGAGCGAAAAATACCGGATTGCCCCGCAGCGGCTGCCATTCAAGCGAATGGTGCCGTGCAAACTGGCCCATCTTCAAGATGGCGACTTGCACATCGAATCTATTCAGATCTCCATGAGGTACAAAGGCGCCCCATCTCTTTTCAAGGCGGATATGCGTTTCGAAGAGATCGAAGCCCTGTCTGCTGAAGCCAGCCGCGTGAATCTTAGTGTGCGGGATGCGATGATCTATGCCATGCAGGAGATTTGTGCAACTGACCTGAGTCACCGGGCTCACTGGTTGGATATCCTTAACGCTGTCTTTCTCAAGCGGGTGTCTTCGCCCAATTCAGTTTTGTTTCTGCTTTACACGCAACCCTGTTTCGAGCCACTGGGAGGCGGTTATTTTCGCTACAAACCAACGCCAGTCGCTTCGGTGACGAATATCCATAAGCGAACAGATCGACTTTCCCAACTGTGGGAGGGCTTGCTCTCCAATCCCGTTGTGCCTGACCCGCTGGCAAAAGAAAGGACAACCGTTGGAGCCCGTTTGGAAGTTCGTTATCCTGTTTCGCCCACATTGGCTCCTGACCTGGAACTTCCGTCCCTTTTGAGCCAGGCAGAGACAAAACCAGCGATGTCTGTTACAGCATTTCCCTTTGTCACCGTGGAGGAAAAACGCATCGAATCGCTCCTGCTGACCCATTACGAACCAGATCGTTTCACAACCCGAATCGAGGCAGCTGTGCTGATGAGTGAGGATGGGACAGAGGATCCTGAAGGGTTATCCTATCGCCAGGGAGGACTGGAAGATGCTGAGCTTTCTGCACTTTCCGTTTCCGCAGGAGAGACAAATTCTGAAAGTGAAGCGTCTGCTTATGTGCCTTTTGAGGATGCTCACGCAGAATTCTCTTTCTTTTCTCCAACACTTGGTTTGGAGCCAAGACCTGCCTGGGTGAACGCTCCTGTCCAACCAAACCCTCCAGTACCCAACATAGCAGATACGCGACGTCTGGTTTACCGACCCAAAGTTCCCATCCGCCCCCTGCATAAACAACCCTTTTACCGGCGCGTCTTTTTCTACCTGCGCGGCTGGCTGAGCAGGGCCTTTAGGAAGATAGCATGACCGATATCCACGATGAGGATTACTGGCCAAGTCAATTCGACCTTACTCAGGATGACTTGAATCGGATAGCCGAGCACCTGGAACGTGATGGCGCGCCACAAGAGTTAAAAGAGATTGTCTTGCACATCATTCGAGGGCGCTTGGAACATGGTCATGACCTCGGTCCGGCAGCCTTAAGCGAACTGACCGGCAATATAAATCAGCAGGCCAAAGGCATTTTGCTCAAACATGGCGAGCGCATCCTGAGCCTCCTGGCAGAAGCGCTGAAATTCGATTCTCGCTTCACGGGCCTTGAAGGCAAATGGTTTATCGTCAATAAACTACCCCGTATCGAAAGTGACGCCTTACAAAACGTCCATCGGATATTGCTGCAAAACCCGTCATCAGCTGAAGAGGATATTTTGTCAGTTGTGAAAGAGGATGGATCAGGCGATACGACCCTGTGGCGGATGGCCCTTCCTATTGCGTTACACGGGTCGCCGGAACGCTTCGAAAACATTGGGACGCCTGCTCGTCCACAATGGAAGGCCCGGCTGCCAGAGGTTGAGCAGGCCGAAGTGACACATTATGCTTATGATCCTCTAACCTATGAGATTTTATGCCGTCCCGGTCAGCGATTGAGTCAGAAGAAAGCCCAACGTTTGCAGGAACTCAACCTCTACGCGCACGTCGTCACTTTTGCTAAATAACATTCCCCTTGAGTCCCAATTCATCACTTCTGCTGGCGCGTGGCCTTTGTGGCCTGTCCTGCACCATTTTGGTATTTTTACCGTCGGATCTCACATGATGGAGAACTCATATCAGAAACAAAATGACCACCTAGTGAGGCGGTCTACGTGCCAAGGGCAAGATTTGTTGAGCCTACTCATTCGGCCGAACAATCACCTTTTTCACGGCTTCAGCTTTGGAAGCACATCTCTTCCATACTCCGGCAGAAACTTGTCTTGATTAGGTCTCGCGGCACTAGGTAGAGCTGGTCTTCTCTCCCACTCGCTGCGCTTCGGGGACTATAGTGGCAGCACCGGTGATTTTCTCAGATAGGCGGTAAACCAACGGTACGTACTATAATTGATCCATGGCCGCGTCTGCGTCAATTCTAGGCACGAAACTCTTATCCCTCCACCTCCGCCTAAAGCGGTACTCCGCTCCGTCCTCGCCTGATCGAGCGGCTGGACGAGGGTCTCTCGGCGGGCGGCTTCCCCTGATCAACACGTTGCCTATACCTGCCAGATACTTTCACCGTTCAAAATGCGCTCGATGACAATGGGAAAGGCGGAGAGAGGGATTGGTTTGCCAATCGCACCATCAAAACCGCTTTTGCGCAATCGTTCGACTTCCTCGTTCATTACGCTGGCCGTCAATGCAACGACTTTTGTATCGCAGTAAACAGAGTCCTCACGAATCATCTTCAGCATCTGAAACCCGTTAAACGGAGAAACGTGGATATCCAACAAGATGATGTCCGGACGTACCGGAAGATCCCGCAGTCTTGAAATAAAGTCCGCGCTATCTTCGAAGATCACATAACTTTTTGCAGTAAGGGTTTTCTCGACCAACAGTTTCATGACCAGGCGATTGGAAGGATCGTCTTCCACACAAAGGAGGCAATCTATGTTGATCAGGGTGTACTCCTCCGATCGACTGGCAATGTAAAGAAGAAGGCAGATCCTTCCCCGTGCTGGCTCTCGACCCACAGTTCGCCGCCGTGCGCTCGAACCAGACTGTGGGAGATTGGCAATCCCAGCCCCGTTCCGTGCACCTGTCTCTCACCATTTTCTGCCTGGATGAACGGTTCGAAGATCAAGTCCTGTTTGTCAGGCGGGATGCCTGGCCCTGTATCGATCACGGCAAACAACACTTCTTGGCCCTGATTCTTCACGCTCACAGTGACGGTGCCTTTGTTTGTGAACTTGATTGCATTGCTGATCAGATTCAAGAGCACCTGCCGTAGCCGCCGACGGTCACAAGAGACCATTGGCAGGTGTGGGTCAATATCTCGGATTAACTGCAAGCTCTTCTCTTGTAATAGACCGCCAACGATGTTCAACGCCGCCTCCACTTCCACCTGCACGCTGACCTGGTCCTCAATAAACAACGTCAATTGTCCGGCCTGGATTTTGCTGATATCCAACACGTCATTGATCAAATTCAACAGATGTTTCGAACTATCGAGTGCCTGGTCTAGTAATTCCACCTGTTCCTGGTTCACCGGACCGATCATGCCTCTCGCGACCATCTCCACAAAGTTGATAATGGCATTCAAAGGGGTGCGCAACTCATGGCTCATGCTCGAGAGGAAGGCGCTCTTTGCCTGGTCGGCTCGTTCCGCTGCCGTGCGGGCTTCCTTTGCTTCGAGGAAGAGCCGCTGCGTCTCATCGAAAAGACTGGCATTTTCGAGGGCGACGCTCATGGAGGAAGCAAGCGTTTCCAAGAGCCGAACATCCGTTTCAGAGAAGGCATGTTCACGTTCAAGGTTTTGTAGTGAGATGGCTCCGCTGACGTTATATCCGGCGGTAAGGGGTACAAAGATCATCGATTTGGGTAGTTCGGTTCCTGGCAGTAGAACCATTCCAAACTTGGTTTGCCATTCCAGTGAATTCTCATTGATGACAACCGTGTTTCTAGACTGTATGAGATAGCGGTGGAGTCCAGTAAATGGATAGGGCTCTGAGTAATAACGGATCCCCTTCTCGCGATTATAGGTAATCTGAGCCAGCTCATTAACCTGATCGAATGTAACGATCAACAAGCTTTGTGCATCAAAAATCTCCTGTATCTTATCGCCCACCAGCTCATAGATGGCTTGCATATCCAATTTTGAAGATAGCCCCTCCTGCACGCTGTTGATGATCGCCAGTTCGGCAGCCCGCTGTTCGGTCTCTTTGAGCAGCCGCCGGGTCTCATCAAACAGGCGAATATTTTCCAGGGCGATGCTCATAGCGAAGGCAAAGGTGGATAACAAATTGACATCCGACTCCGAGAAGGCATTTTCCCGTTCTATATTCGGAAGACTAATGAACCCTTTCACATCTTCCCCGGCCATGATCGGGATATAGACAATTGATTTAACCCGCTCCTGAGTACCAGCAATATCTACCATCTCGAATCTAGCTATGGCTTCCTTGAAATTCTGGTTGATCACCAGCGGCTTTTTGGTCGAAATCAGGTGCTCCGTCAGTTTGTTATACGATAACAACTCGGAAGTATAGTACCGCTGCTCATTCTCAAAGCTATATCTGACTTGACGGGTTCGAGTAGCCGGGTCGAACGTGATGATCCAAACGGATTGTGCATTGAGCAGATTGCGGATCTTATCTCCCACCAGATCGTAAATGGCTTGCATATCCAGCTTGGATGCCAGCCCTGCCTGTACGCTGTTGATGATCGCCAGTTCCGCGTTACGCTGTTTGGTCTCCCTTAAGAGACTTTGGGTCTCATCGAACAGACGGGCATTCTCCAGGGCAACGCTCATCGAGGAAGCAAGAGTGGACAACAAGCTGA
>DASWEH010000660.1:0-6601 GCA_036394895.1 Anaerolineales bacterium | reverse complement strand
CCCATCGGGCGCACTTCCTCTTCCTTGAAGCGGATCGCCATGCCCTGCGCGGTGACGAGCAGAATATCTTTCGTTTTATTATCGGTCAAACCGACCGAGATTAGCCTGTCGCCTTCGTTCACCCTTACGAGCACAAATGTTTGCGAGGAAGGTCCTGGCAATTCACTGACCAGACTCTTTTTGATCATGCCCAGCTTTGTCGCCGTGATTACACAGGTCTCTTCGGGCAATGCAGTTTTTCTGGAGGGCAAAGCGAACACTGCCGCGAGCGAATCGTTTTCGGTCAAAGGCGATACTCTATGGAAGAGCGTACCTTGCGATAACTTCTCCGCCTGTGGGATGATATGCGCGGCAACTGCGGCGGCACGTCCTGATATCGATACGAAGTAAACCGTGTCTGATGTCGAAGCCTTGACCAGCCAGCGCGGCGCGTCATTGCCAGACTGTCTTGGTTGTTTGTCGTCATGTGTGCGCGAGACCAAACCATCCTCTGTCACACCGATCCATATTTGTTGTTGAGGCAGGAGGTCTCTTGCGGTAAGTGTCTTGGCAGCCGCTTTGCCGTTCGCGGACAGGTTCACGATCTGCGTGCGGCGTCGATCCCCATATAGCTCCTTCACTTTCAATAGTTCATCCGATACCACCCCGCGCATTCTCTTCGGAGATTTCAACAACGCCTCCAAATCCTTGATAGTAGTGGTCACTTCTTTGTATTCAGTCTCGATCTTCTTGCGTTCCAATGCAGCGAGTCTCCGCAACTGCAGATCAAGGATGGCGGTTGCCTGGAGTTCTGTCAGCTTGAATCGTTTCATCAGTCTACCGCGCGCACTATCAACATCCGAGGCGGAGCGGATAATGTTGATCACTTCATCCAGATTCTTTAAGGCGACCAGATATCCTTCGAGGATGTGAGCGCGCTGTTTGGCTCGTTCCAGATCGAATTCCGCGCGTCGTTTGATGACCGTCAGCCTGTGCTCGATATAGACGCGCAGGGCCTGCTTGAGCGTGAGCGTGCGCGGCTCTCCATCCACGAGCGCCAGCAGATTGATGCTGAACGTGGTCTGCATCGGTGTGCGTTTGTAGAGGTCACGCAAGATAACTTCGGGATCGGCATTCTTTGTCATTTCAAGAACGATCCGCATCCCGTGACGATCCGATTCATCGCGCAGGTCAGATAGACCCTCGAGATGGCCTTCGCGCGCCAGGTCCGCGATGCGTTCGATCAGGCTGGACTTATTGACCATGTAGGGGAGCTCGGTCACGATGATACGGTTCTTGCCGCGCTCCATTTCCTCCACATGGGCTTTTGCCTGCACAGTGACGCGTCCGCGCCCCGATCCATAGGCGGCTTCGAGTCCTTCTTCCCCTTTTTCCTGAATGATGACGCCGCCTGTAGGGAAGTCGGGTCCCTGGATGAACTCCATTAATGTTTCAACGTCGATGTCATCAAGCTTCTCGTATTTCTCAAGCATGTAGACGAGGGCATCGATCACTTCCCCAAGATTGTGTGGCGGGATGGAGGTTGCCATACCGACCGCGATACCCGTCGCGCCGTTGACCAAAAGATTTGGCAACGCAGCTGGCAGAACGCCTGGCTCTGTGAGGGTATCGTCGAAATTCGGATTGAAGTCAACGGTGTTCTTATTGAGATCAAAGAGAATATCCAGCGCGGCGGAAGTGAGACGTGCCTCGGTGTAACGCATCGCAGCCGGCGGGTCACCATCTACGGAACCGAAGTTACCTTGTCCATCCACGAGTAACGTGCGCATGGAAAAATCCTGCGCCATGCGCGCCATCGCTTCATAGACGGCTGAGTCACCATGCGGGTGATATTTCCCCAACACCTCACCGACGTTTCTTGCAGATTTTTTATACGCTGAGTCGGCGCGGATGCCCATATCGTACATCGCGTATAGGATACGCCGTTGCACAGGCTTGAGTCCATCACGCGCATCCGGTAGGGCGCGCGCCACAATCACAGACATGGCGTAATCGAGATACGCCTGCTGCATTTCATTATCAATATCTATTTTCCGAATTAAACCAAGTTCCATATGAAATCCTTTTGTGTCTGTCCACCAAGAATCCTTTAAACCGCGTAAAGGTAACATGCGCGAAGATTGACGAGTAAAAGGTTCATCTCAAAGGTTAAAAAGAATCTTCGTGGTGAATTAATGTTCTATTTTTATAATCTTACGGGGAAAGAGGAAAGAAGTCAAGTGGTTTACAGAATTATCCAGATATTATTGGTTACGTTCGCTCATAAAATCATCTGAAAATCTCGAGAGACTTTCAACTAAAGCTTCCCATGGTTTGTCATAAGGCAAAATGACAATGGCATTTCCAAAGCGTTTAAAATACACCAAATCGCCTTTAACTTCAAAACCTTTTGGCAAACGAATCGCTTGATGTTCTTCGTCAAATTCAAAAATCTCTGCTGTTTCCATAATCAGATTATAACTTCTAACTCGACGCCCTTTTGAAGGAAACTTCATTTGCAAAAGATAAACAGGGCAGGCTTTCGAAAGCCTGCCCTGTTCTTTCTATGGCGTGAACTTGATCGACTCTGTTATGCACATGCCATTTTGTTCATCTCTTGAACAGAGTGTAATGGTAGCGCGGAGTTTATGTCCGCTTGGATCGTAGGCAAAGGCTGGGGCGCTGACCGTATAAAGCCACAAGCCAGAGAAGCAACCAATAGGAGGGTAACCGATAAAGGGATAGTGTTGACTTTCGCATGGTGACTCCCTTCGGTCAATCGCGGCGTTAAAACGCCAAAAACGCGGACGCATCTGCTCCTAATAAAGGCGTTCACTTTGCGGCGTTTGTTCCAATGGCTTCGCCCCTCTTCCAAACCGAAAACCTTTTGTAAGCCAATCGTCGGATATAGCTTGTCTCAGTACCTAAGTTACTGTATACTTTCCATCTCAAAGGCTCTCATATGACCAAATACAAGATTCTTGAAGGCAATTGTTTGGATGTTCTGAAAAACAACAAGGTTTCCGAACTTGTTGATTTAACCTTTTTGGACCCTCCCTTTAACCAAAATAAAGAGTATGCATTTCATGATGATAAGTTATCTTCCGAAGAATATTGGGAGATCATGAAGAACGTCTGCCAAAGTACACTTAATATTACATCCAATGGTGGTGCCATTTATTTTATGCAACGCGAAAAAAACACAGAGGATGTTTTAAGATGCCTCCGTGAAACTGGTTGGACATTGCAAAATTTGATTATTTGGAAGAAAAAAACGTCAGCAGTTCCCGTCCCTAGTAAATTTGGCAAGCATTATCAAATTCTTGCCTACGCAACAAAAGGGGAAAAGGCACGCGTTTTTAATCGCCTGCGTATTTCGCCACCACTTCCGCCAAATTACAAGTTCGAACGAGAAAATGGTGTCTATGTTACCGATTTATGGGATGATATTCGAGAACTAACATCAGGCTACTTTGCTGGCGACGAAGCTATCCGTTTGGAGAATGGTGAGCGGTTTCATAAACAGCAGTCCCCAATTGCTTTATTATTAAGAATAATATTATCTTCGACGCAAATCGGTGATACTGTCTTTGATCCTTTTGCAGGTACAGGTACAACGCTTGTTACTGCATATCAATTAAGAAGAAATAGTATTGCAATCGAGATTGACCCAAAGAATGTTAAGATGATCAATAACCGCGTTGAAGAAATTCGTGACTCTGATAGCATTGAAAAGCATTATCAGGATTATTTATATACAGAAGATTTATCGAAAATTTGGGATACAAAGCCTATATCCAAAATACCTGCCAAAAGAGAATCAGGTCAACCATCGCTCTTTGGATAAATAATGTATTCAATCTATCATTTTTGGAAACATCTTGTTGACAATAAACCTTTGTTTTTCGAAACCGCAAACTTAAGTGAATTCAATTTTGATAGAAGGATGCTTTCCTGTGTAAACAAGGGCGTATTTCCAGATTTGGCTATAAAACTTAATAAAATACGCTTTATCTTTACGGGTGGGGAGTTGATCGAATTAAAAGATAGTAAGTCATACAACGTATCATCATTTAATTCAACAGTTCCAACTGGAAAGAAGAACATTAGGAAGATTATCTCTTCAGAACATGGTACGATCTTTCTGCAAATGCAGAAAGCGGGAGATGATGTTTTTTCACTAGAAGAACGGGAAGTCTATTATCTCGTTCGCGGACATAGAAAAGGACATCAGAAAATTTGTTTAGTACATGGCAGCTTCTTTGAAACAATAAGCGTGAAGGAGCTTATACAAAGGTCATTTTCTCAAGTCTTGGATGAAAGGCTTGTCGAAAGCGATATTCCGCAAGATGTTAAGGAAGCTCTAGGATCAATATTTTCGGAACAAGAAACTTTTAGCAAGGTCAGAAGTGTAGAAAAAGCATCCGTAAAGTTAAGGTTTAGAGTGTTGACCGAAGTGAAGCCCGAAGGAAATATCTTGAATTCAAGAAAGTATCCAGAAATATTGGATGATACGCTAAATCTTATTATGCCCTATCATACTGACGAAGAAAGGATGGATGTTATTTCAAAAATGAGTTCGGTGATGGAACAACGGGGAATGGAACAAATTAGAGTGTTGTCTATTAAGCACCCGCTCAATGGCTGGTTCGTTGTCTTTCAAGCCAACTTATAGTTCCCAGATCAGCCACCCTTTGGATAAAAACCTCTTCTGCAAATTGATCTTATATCCTTTTTGTGCCAACAATTCCCCCGCGTGAACGAACCACTGCTTGGGTCCATAGGTCTTCATGGCGGAGCTTTGTGCCGCCGATTGTTTCCACGCCTCAAAAAAGTTGTATATCAGTTCACCCGGCACAACATGATGGATGTAATTCTTTGGCAGTATAGTTTGAAATTCTTCAATATCGAACCCCATGCGCAAGTTGGTACTGAAGACAAGAGCTTCAAATCTCCAATCATATGTCACTCTGAGAGAGTGGCGCTCTTGGCGCCACGACCGAAGAGTCTCTGTAGATTGAGGTTCGAGATTCTTCGCTCCGCTCAGAATGACATGTTCCGAGTTTGTTTTTCTCACCACATTCGCGCACCAATTGCTTCCAAACGGAGTAGATGTCCCTTCGATCATCAGTCCGCCGGGTAAAACATAGTGCGCTAGACGCTCATAGGCAGGAGCAAAATCTTTTTCTTCGTATTGGCGCAGGACATTGAATGCACGAATCAACCGGACGTGCTCGCTTTCTTTCAATGGCAAATTGAATCCGCCCAGTCGAAAAAATGTCTTTTCATCGGCATAAGGCAATGCGGCTTCGACACGTCCCTTTTCTATTTCCACGCCAAGAATTTTCAAATCAGGATTAACGCGCCTGAAGCGTGCTGCACTTTCGAGGGTGGTACGCGCGTCAAAGCCATAGCCGAGGTCAACGAACAGAGAATCAGCGAACAAGCGATCGGTCCGTGTGAGGAGGGAGGGCTCATAGAGCAGGATAAAGTTGTCCACGCGGCGGAGTCGGTTGGAGGCAGTTTTCCCACGGGTAGGTTGTCCCTCTGGCTTCTTGGAAACGCGGTTGTATGGCATGTAGCTATTTTATCTACAATACACCGTTGGTCGAGTAGGTGGCTCGTCCGCCGTAGGCCTGGACAGGTGTGCGCCAGGTGCAAGTGGTGAGACCAGCCCGGCGCAAAATGCTTGAAATTAGTGGTCTCGACACCTGCATGATTTGCCTAGCAAATCACGTACGGTGCCAGTGTACGCCCTCTACACCTGCCCCGGTGGGTCGGTGCCGGGGAAAGCTTTCGGGCTACTCGACCATCGGCGAATTTGTTAAATCAAAAGGGCGACCACGCTGTAGGCGGGTCGCCCTTGATTGTTTAGTCTGCCGCAGAAGCGTCAGAGGAGATTTCCGTCCACTGCGAGGAACTGCCATCGCTTTCCTCATTCGCAAAGCGTCCGTGGATAAAACCGGTACCCGCTGGAATGAGCTTGCCGATGATCACGTTCTCCTTCAAGCCAAAGAGCGGATCGGTTGTCGAACCAATCGCTGCGCCCGCCAGCACCTTGATGGTGTGCTGGAACGAGGAAGCGGAGAGGAACGAATCGGTGCTGAGAGATGCTTTTGTCACGCCAAGCAAAACTTCAGAGAACTTGGCAGGCTGCTTGCCGTCCGCAAGCAATTGTTCGTTGAGCTTGCGAAGCTCGAGGCGATCGACAGGGTCACCCGGCAGGAATTTGGTATCGCCGGGGCGGGTGACCTGAACCTTGCTCATCATCTTGCGGATGATCACTTCAAAGTGCTTGTCGTGAATGTTCTGCCCTTGCGAGCGATACACCTTCTGCACTTCTGTCATCAGATACATCTGGCAGGCTTCGCGTCCCTGGATCTTCAATACACGATGCGGGTTGAGCGAGCCTTCCGTAAGCGGCTGACCGGCTTCGACCTTGTCATTGTTCCTAACAAGCAAGCGTGCAGTATTCGGGATTTCATAGGTCGTGGCTTCCTTTTGATCATAGGAAACGACTACCTTTCGCTCCTTCTTCTCCACACGGACACGTCCGCCATGCTGGGCGACGATCTTCGCCTCGTCCTTGGTCGCCAGCACCTCACCAGCTTTGACCTCCGCC
>DASWEH010000659.1:0-3265 GCA_036394895.1 Anaerolineales bacterium | reverse complement strand
AAGGTTCCTCAAACCGAAAACCGCCTGTTTCTGATCCAAACCTGGAAAGGCTATGAATATCGCTATAAGACCAAGAGTTTCAAAGGCCCTGCTCCTGAAGATTGGATCATCGAAGCGCAAAATGATCTAGCGTTGAAGAAGGCGAAGATGGAAAATTTGCAGCGCACCTACGACCGCATGAAGAATGGTGTGGATACCGATCAACTGGCTCTGCTGGAAGCTCGTCTGAAAGCAGCCAAAGCCCGAGTCGCCTCCTTGGAGGTCACTGCGCCGTTCAATGGGGTGGTGGCAAAGCTGAATGCCAAAGTGGGCAGTTCGATCAATGCTGGTGAAATCGCCGTGACAGTGGCTGATTTTTCTGATTGGCTGGTCAAGACCACCGACTTGACGGAGATTGATGTAGTGGCGCTGAGCGAAGGGCAACCAGTGGTAGTGACGTTGGATGCGTTGCCGGACGTGGAATTGAAAGGAACGGTCCTGTCAATTGGGCAAAATTATTCTGAAAACCAGGGTGACATTGTCTACGAAGTAATCGTGCTGCTGACCGGCACGCATCCTGCTATGCGCTGGGGCATGACGGCTGAAATCAAGTTTGAACAGGAATAGCAGCATGTGCGATTGACAAGACTTTTCTGAATTGTTGTACCTGCAAAGCCTGTGCACAAAAGCGCCGCCTCTCAATATTTGAGGAGCGGCGCAAACTGAGAATTTTATAAATATCAGTGAATTAACCTATCATCAACTTGGGACGATACTGCAGCGCCTCTGCCAGATGTACAGACTGGATTTCCTCACACCCCGCCAGATCTGCAATCGTGCGGGCCAGTTTTAGGATGCGATGATAAGCTCGTGCCGATAGATTAAGCTGAGTCATCGCCGCCCGCATCAGGCTTTGACCTTCTTCTGGCAACTTGCAGAATTGCCGTATCTCCCCCACTCTCATGTCAGCGTTGCAAATGATGTCCGGTGATCCGATACTCGAGAATCGGGCTTGTTGAATATTTCGAGCCGCTTGCACTCTTGCACGGATACATTCGGATGGTTCCCCCATTCTGTCACCGCTCAGCTTTTCGTAGTCCACGCGCAGCACTTCGATGTGAATATCGATACGGTCCAGCAATGGACCAGATATTCGCTTCTGGTATTTCGTGACAAGTGCGTGTGCACAGGTGCAAGGCTTTTGTGAGTCACCGTAATATCCACACGGGCAGGGATTCATCGCCGCGATCAGTTGGAAGTTTGCTGAGAATGTTAGCGAACCTTTGGCGCGGCTGATCGTGACGACTTTATCTTCCATGGGCTGGCGCATCACTTCGATGACACGCGTACCGAATTCGGGAAACTCATCCAGGAATAAAACACCGCGGTGCGCCAACAATATTTCGCCGGGCTTTGGGATATTCCCGGCATTTGATCACGATGGTCGCTATCATCGGAATGCTGTCATGGTGAATCGTGCGGCACTATACTGCGTATAACGGCCCGCCCCTTCTATCCTTCAGAGATGAGCGGTTGAATAGAATAAGCCATCCCTTGTTGACTACACGAAGGAAATTACGATGGAAAAACCGAAATGCCCTCGGGGTAAAAAGACAGGCAAAATCAAAGAGAAGGGAAGTAGGGTAACAATAACTTATCCACTATGCAAGGGTCTTGGATAAATCCCGCCCCTGCATGTCATAGTGGAGAATGAAACTAGCCTGGCTCTATACTACTGGGAATTTACGTGCGAAATCAAAAAAGTATGGAATGACTCTCCGCTATAAGTATCCCTCAAACCGTGAGGTCTGTGAAAAGTGCGGGGCAAAGCAGTTGCAGGCAGAAAGGGAATCAATCAAAGAGCATGTCCGATAAAGGATGAAAGGGTAAAATAAAGTATGGCAACCTTCACACGCACAGAAATATTGGAAGGACTTCAGCGTTTGGGTGAACTAGCGCAGGAAAAAGGTATTACTGTACAATTAACCTTGATGGGTGGCGCTGTAATGGTGCTGGCATTTGAGGCTCGTCTCTCCACACGTGATGTGGATGTCTTCATTCGCTCGCCGCGGGAAGCACGTATTGTCCGTGAACTGGCAAAAAGAGTCGCAAGTGAACGTGATTGGAATGATGATTGGCTAAATGATGCCGCAAAAGGTTATCTGGTTGGCGTCAGCGAAGGGCAAATCCTTTATAACGCTCCAGGTATTGAAGCTCGTGCGCCAGCGTTAGAGCAACTACTTGCCATGAAACTTTCCGCATGGCGGGATGATGTGGATGTTGCAGATGCGCGTCGCCTGTTACAAGAACTGGCAATCTCTAACCATGACCGTGATGTTTTGTGGGGCCGAATTGAACCCTATCTGGTACTTGGCGATGAATTAACTGCCCAATATGCTTTTCTTGATCTTTGGGAGTCAATGTATGGAACCAATTGAACAACTTGCTGAAGCTGCGCTGCAAAGGGACAGCCTGCGTCTCCGTAGTCTGGTCCAAGATTTGACGCGTGCTCACATGGACTGGAGTTCTCTTCCGCGTCCCTCTATCAACGATACTCGCTTGCTGGCAATCGCTGCCTCGCTTGCTGAGCTATTGGCAGAGCGCCAAAATCAAAACCCTCCTGCCTGGACAAAAGAAGTGGGCGCGCTGAACGAACCCTTCTTCTTAGTTCGTTCTGCCGAAACAATGAGGCGGCTGCGTGTTTTATGCGAGACGCAATCTCCTGAACCCATGCGCAAACGACGCCTCTACGCACCACCGAACTTTCTTGAATTTGCCTGAACTTACAAAGAGCGTGTCTATAGACACACTCCTGATTACCCTTGGAAATCCCAAGGAAAAGATTTTAAGTAAAAAAACCGTGTCTGTAGACACGGTTTTGATTTTCAATATACCGACATCAAATATCCATTCGTGGAGAAAGAAGGTACGATGAATATCAATTTCAGAAAATCGTTTATGGACGTGATGCTTACTCTCGCTCTACTTTTTTCCTGCCCATTGGCGGGATACGCTCAGGCGTTCTACTCAGTACTCTACGGCTTGGACATGGACATCGAGATCATGTCATAGAAAACAGAGATTGGGGATCAATCATGATTCGCGCCGTCAACCCGCTAACGGTGAGCAGACCATAAATGACAGAGAACTAAATATTTGGTAAACCATGGGGTCGTAAAGTATTCTGTTCGTAAAATAATAGCACTCACACTAATGACTAACACGCCCCGGTCCTAGGACCGGGGCGTGTCTGTTTAATTCCATCTATTCAAAAGGAGACCTATGA
>DASWEH010000658.1:0-6516 GCA_036394895.1 Anaerolineales bacterium | reverse complement strand
CTCATACCCCGCTAAGTCCGCGATTGTACGCGCCAGTTTCAGAATGCGATGATAGGCCCGCGCCGATAGATTCAACTGAGTCATCGCCGCCCGCATCAGCCGCTGACCCTCTTCTGGCAATTTACAAAACTGCCGGATCTCCCCCATCTAGAAGCGGACCAGAGATCCGTTTCTGATATTTCGTGACCAGAGCGTGAGCACAGGTGCAGGGCTTTTGTGTATCGCCATAATTCCCACATGGACAGGGGTTCATTGCCGCGATCAATTGGAAATTCGCGGAGAAGGTCAGTGATCCCTTAGCACGGCTGATGGTGACAACTTTATCTTCCATGGGCTGGCGCATCACTTCCAGGACGCGCGTGCCGAACTCAGGGAACTCATCCAGGAACAATACACCGCGATGGGCTAAGGAAATTTCCCCCGGTTTCGGAATATTCCCGCCGCCGACTAAACCGGCGTGAGAAATCGTATGATGGGGTGCACGGAAATGACGATGCCGGATCAACGGTGTGCCCGTAGGGAGTTGATCAGCAACGGAATAGATGCGCGTCACATCTAAAGACTCTTCGATGCTCATCTCGGACAGAATGCCAGGCATGGCACGGGCTAGTAAAGTTTTCCCGGCGCCAGGACTTCCCACGAGAAGGACATTGTGTACAAAAAGCCGTACACTTTTTGGTAACGATATCACTTAATAGTGAGATGAGACCTAAAGTAGGGCAAGCTTGACGGCTGGCCCTACTTCTTGTTCCTCGTGTTCAATCTTTATCAAGTCGAGGCAAGCTAAAATCTATTGAACTGAGGTACGGCTCATTTAGGTCAGAGAGTTTCCTTCGTACTCGGACCCACTGGTGTTGTGCTTGGCTGAATCCCCTTCTAGTCTCATGGACGGGTCAGCCTGCCAATCAACTTGACCGTGACCGAAGCCCAATTATTTCCGTTATCGGAATCGATAGTGTCAGCCGTTTCAAAAGATGTTGTAGCAGTAGCTGTGAGGGCATTCCTCTCGTGGTTCTGGATACTTGGGTTGGGCGTTGCAATTAGTATAGAGACAGCGTTCTGACCAGGCTGGAGGATTGAATATTCGCAGAATGGCCCATCTGAGCTGATGCCTCCATCACATGTCACTGAAACAAAGTTGAGTTGGTCTGACAAGCCATGAGCTACCTCAACAAAGAGAGCGGCATTTGGTCCAAGGTTTGTTATAGTAACAATGTAGGTGATGTTCTCTCCAATCTTTACTCTGCTCTTATCCGCGACAATTGTGACAGATACATCAGCCATATTCTGGGCGGCGAGTGCTCGTCCGCTGATCCCCAGGGACATGACCAGTGATGCAATGCCAATCGCAGCAACGATCAATTGGCGATATTTTGAAAGGGTATTCATTTTGTGATTTCCTTTCAACTGTCTTTTACGGGGCAGTAGAGATGACAGATACGGTACCACTGATTGAATTAGTGACATACAAATTGCCGTTACGTGGATCGACTGCGAGCCACTGGGGCCCTTGTTCAACCGGGATCGTAGCGATAATATTGTTGATCACGCTATCAATAACGGACACAGTTCCATCGCCGTAATTGGCGACATACATATTTCCATCACGTGGATTAAAAGTAACTCCTAAGGGATAATCACCCGCGCCAAAGGTTGTAACGACTTGATTTGCCGTTGCATCGATCACAACGATTGCATCTGCATCTGAGACGGTTGCATACAGATAGTTATTCCTAGGGTTGTAGCCAAGCTCAATGGATCCGCCACTCCAAATCGGCGGAAGATCAATAGAAGTGATGGCTGTGTTGGCAGCAGGATCAACGACAGATACATTTCCATAATGGTCATTCGCCACATAAATATAGCCATTGCGCGGGTTGAAGACAATTCCCTCCGGTGAAGAGCCCACTGTGACAAGTGTCTCGACGGTATTCGTGATAGTGTCAATCACCGCAAGGGAGGTATAGCTTAAGCAGTCCACATATAGGCGAGCGTTGCGCTTGTCATAGGCCATCGCAAAAGGATGAAAGCATCCCTGATCGACGGGTACCGGGATGGTAGCTGTAACGGCATTTGTTACATCGTCAATGACAGAGATAGCGTCGGAAAACGTATTGGAAACGTACATGTCGCCATTCCGCGGGTCATATGTCACAGCTCGTGGAGATAGCCCTACCGCTACCGTGGCAACCACGGTATTGGTGGCTACCTTAATCACTGAAACGGTGGCGTCGCTTTCGTTGGTGACATACATAAAGCCGTTGCGCGGATTGAAGGCAATACCTATCGGATAGCTTCCAACGGTGATCATATCAACCACCTGATACGTGCTGCTGACTTGTCCCTTGGTGGTAAACGCTGATGTGGAACTGATAAGCAATATCGTCAGCAGAATCGCCACCGTAAATTTGAATACATTTTTACTAGACATTTCTTGCTCCTTACTGTGTGATTCGGACTAAAGATTTCTAATGAAACAAATAGGAAGACTTTTATTTTCTATCTACCTCCTTGTCTTCTCATAGGCAACCAATTCACAAGAATCCAAGGACATGACTCTGTCAAGTTGGGTATAATCAGATACGCGCAAATCGGCCTGTCTTTGAGAATGACACTCTGGATGGGCTGGCGCTGTCAAGAAGCGTTTGTCTGGGTTCGCAGCCATGGGGCAGACGCTTCTTTATTCATGCATATTTTGTGATCAGGCGCTCCTTTCCTATTTGGATACTTTTGAGTTTCACATAGACGAAGAACAGAGCATAATATGTATTATAATGTAATAATACATTATAATACATAACATTTCAATACCAAATTTTCGTAAGTGACAATTATGAACACAACTGTAGAGAAAACTAAGATCAAGATCAATAAGAATGCTCCTATTCCGATGTATCAGCAAATTCTGAACGAGATTTACGCTCGCATTGCGAGTGGCGAGTGGCCGACAGGCACTCAGCTCCCAACAGAGGCAGAGTTGGAGATGGAGTTACAGGTTAGTCGAGTTACAATCCGGCAAGCCTTGAGTGCCGCGGTTGAAGAAGGATTGGTCGTCCGTCTGCCTGGCAAAGGCACATTCGTTTCGGAAACAGAAACCTCGACTACTACGCATAGATCTGAAGGCTTTATTGGCTACGTAGTTCCCCACCTCAGTAGCAGCTTCAACGTTCAAATCCTTTTGGGTGTTGAGAGTATCCTCAAAGAAAAAGGGTATCACCTAATCTTCTGCAACTCAGAAGGCGATTTTTCAAAGGAAAATCAACTTCTCCAAAGTCTAGAATCTACTAGGATGTCCGGATATATTATCCAGCCGGTATATGCAGAGGCAAATGACCGAAGCTGGATCCGCCTAGCATCAAAGGGTGCTCAGATTGTATTGATCGATCGCAACATTCCAGGGATCCAAGTAGATGTAGTGATGTCCAACCACTTTGAAGGTGGACAACAAGTCGTTCGGCATCTGATCGATCAGGGATATCGAGAAATTGTTTACCTGGCTCATGAACCCATTCAACTCCCCAGTATTGCCGAACGCTTCCGTGGCTACCAAGCCGCCATGACAGATGCCCAATTGAATCCATGGCCCCCTTTTGTGGTCGGTGGTCCGATTGAACTTGGTTATCTCCAAGCTCAGAAATCTCCAACTCTGCACGAGAATTCTGCCGTGGAGAAGATTGCTGACCTTCTACGCGGACCTGCGCGCCCTGAAGCAGTCGTTGCGATGAATGACCTGGTAGCCATGCTTGTCCTGGAGGCTGCTGAACAAGTTGGCTTACGCATCCCAGACGAATTGGGGGTAGTCGGTTTCGATAACCTGGACTGCGCAGTTGCAAACAATCTGACAACAGTGGCCCAGCAGCCTTATGAAATTGGCAGCGAAGCTGCCCGTCTATTGCTACAGCGCATTCATGGAGATAACAAAGTAAGCAAACAAATACAATTGCCCACTCAATTAATCATACGTGGCTCAACTCATAATCCCAATCAACGATAAATTTCTGATGGTCCTCAGCTGGGCGTGGGTCTCCCCTGGCACCGTACGCCAGGACGGGTATGCAAAGCGCCCTGCAGAGATGTGACGGAAGGTCTCACTAGCTTTATTTTCGGATTAGCTCAACATCAACTTTGGACGGTATTGAAGTGCCTCTGCCAAATGCACGGATTCAATCTCCTCACACCCCGCCAAATCCGCAATTGTCCGCGCCAACTTCAAGATGCGGTGATACGCCCGTGCCGATAGATTGAGCTGTGTCATCGCCGCCCGCATCAAACTCTGACCTTCATCCTGCAATTTGCAAAACTGCCGTATCTCCCCCACCCGCATGTCGGCGTTACAGACGATATCGGATGATCCATTCTTCGAGAAACGCGTATTTTGTATGTCACGCGCGGCTTGAACACGGCTGCGAATACATTCACTTGATTCACCCTCTCGATCTCCACTCAGCTTTTCATAATCCACGCGCGGCACTTCGATGTGAATGTCAATGCGATCCAACAGTGGACCTGAGATCCGCTTTTGATATTTCGTGACCAGGGCAGAAGCACAAGTGCATGGCTTTTGTGAATCGCCATAGTAGCCACATGGGCAGGGATTCATCGCAGCAATCAGTTGAAAGTTCGCAGAGAAAGTCAATGAGCCCTTGGCGCGGCTGATGGTGACAACCTTGTCCTCCATCGGCTGGCGCATCACTTCCAAGACGCGCGTGCCGAATTCAGGGAACTCATCCAAAAACAAAACGCCTCTGTGTGCAAGAGAGATTTCACCGGGCTTGGGAATATTGCCTCCGCCCACCAGACCCGCGTGTGAAATTGTATGATGCGGCGCACGGAACGGACGATGTCGGATCAATGGTGTGCCCGCGGGGAGTTGATCTGCTACAGAATAAATGCGAGTCCCGTCCAACGATTCTTCGATGCTCATCTCGGGCAGAATGCCGGGCATGGCACGCGCCAATAATGTTTTACCCGCACCCGGGGAACCAACAAGAAGTATGTTATGGACGAAAGACCGTACGCTTTTCCGTAGATGTGGTGAAGCTGGGTTAGTGCAGATGAGGATTTGTCATTTTACGTTCCCTCCGCTGGCTCCAAGGCAAGTGCGATAGCCTGTTCTATTGTCATGCCACAACCTTCTTCCCAGAACTTTGCAAAATCCTGCGCATCCAATACCTCACGAATCCTGTTTTCAGTGCGTTTCTGCTCAACACGGTAGAGAGGTTCCATGAACTCATCGCTTAGTTCAAATGCGGCTTGCGAGGCGGCTAACAGCTGTGCAGCACGGTGAGGTTTCTGCTGGATACTCGCCAGTCCTGTGATGCATGCAGCAATTAGGTAAGTGTTGCCTATTTCTTGACTCAATTCGAGCCCCTCATTGAGGAGTGCCGTTGCGGGAGCATAATCATTCAGATGCCCGACGCTGATTCCCAGATTACATAGCGCATTTGCAATGTGTTTCCTACTCATTAGCTCATAGGCTATTGTGAGGCTCTCATCAAAATACGCCCTTGCCTGCTGAGCATTACCTCGAAGCAAGGCAATCGCCCCGAGGTGTGCAAATATACCTGGGGTGCTAAATTTGTCGTCTACAGCACGATAAATTTCCAGCGCTTGCTGTAAATAGGCGGATGCAGTGGGATACTCACCCAGACAATAGAATACCCATCCAAGAGATCCTATTGGGTCAGCAGATGTCCATGTGTCGCCTATGTTTCGCAATATGCTCAAGCTTTCGTTGAACAATTCGCGCGCCTTCGCCAAGTCTCCCTGATTACCTGCCAGCCATCCGCGCACGAGAAGTGCAATAGCAAGACGCCACCCTTCTCCTGCCTCACGCAAAAGTACAACACCCTGGTCAAGTTCATATTGCGCCATCGCCTTGTCATGACCCATCAAACTTTCCCCAAGAATCATGCGAGTCCACCCGAGGCTAGATTTGCCCGCTTCACCTAGCTCCAGTCCTATTGCCTTGCTTTCCTCGAGCAAAGTCCACGCTGCCTTCAAATCTCCCTGCTGCGTTGCCAAGTCCCCTGCCAGGTTGAGCGCGTTCCCGCGGACTGTAGTGTGCTCGGCTGCCTCAGGACGAGCCAGCAATCTCTCTAGCGAGCCTCGTCCTACACTCCAATAACCGCGACACAACCAGTAGTAGTGCAATGCTGAACCCATACGTAAGCCAGACTGAGCTTGACCGGATTCTCCAGCCCAGTTCATTGCCTCGAGCAGGTTGCCATGTTCAGCATTCACACTCACTATCCAACTTAACAGCTGCGGGCCATGGGCCTCAGGTTCGAATCTTAGAGCAACGGCAAGAAAAAAATCCAAGTGCCGCCCGCGCACCACTTCAATTTCCCCACTTTCCGCCAGTTTCTCATGCGCGTATTGGCGGATGGTCTCCAGCATGTGATAGCGCGCTTCGTGGCCAGCTTTTTCTGTGATTACTAGAGATTTGTTAATCAATTGCTCGAGTAGGTTCAGGACATCTTCACTTTGAAGCAATTCACCACTACAAACCGACTG
>DASWEH010000657.1:0-15331 GCA_036394895.1 Anaerolineales bacterium | reverse complement strand
TCAAAACGAACGCAATAAGCATCCCTGTAATTTGGTACATTCTTCTCTTTAGCATGGTTTCCTTTGTCAAAATATATAAACTACCCGGGACTGGGAAAACTGAGATTATTTGGCAACGATGAAATCATCGTGAGTAAACAGCTTTATGATTCTGGCCTCCCTCATTTGGTTGCAGTGAATGTTCAGTTTAATCAGATCGAGAAATGCAACGTTGCTTTGCTTTAAGTTAATGCATTATAGGGTATGGCTAGTGAAGCCTGGGAATAGGACTATGGTACGCTTTCACTTAACAGATTTGTAAAAAATTCTTCTTAAAAAGAACTCACCCTAAAAGATTAATTTAGGGTGAGCAGTGATTGGCTAAATGGTGAGTTTCTATTTCACCAAATTTCTCAGGACCGTGTGGAGAATACCTCCATTACGATAATAATTCACTTCCACATCAGTATTTAACAACGCAATCGCTTTGAACTCAATGACTGAATCATCTGCTTTCTTTGCTCTAACCGTCACAATCGCTTTGGGCGTCATATCGCTTAATCCTTCGATCTCGAAGACTTCTCCACCGCTAAGACCCAGCGATTCGACGTTCTGTCCTTCCATGAATTTCAAGGGTAGGATTCCCATCCCTACGAGATTCGATCGATGAATGCGTTCAAACGATTCCGCAATGACGGCTTTCACGCCCTGTAGCATCGGACCCTTGGCAGCCCAGTCGCGGCTGGAACCCGTACCGTATTCCTTGCCCGCCAAGACAATCGTCGGCACACCTTGAGTCTGATATTTAACTGCCGCATCAAAGATCGACATCTCATCCCCGGAAGGCTGATGTTTCGTCCAGTTGCCTTCCTTCGGCGCGACCATCAGATTCTTCAAGCGGATATTTGCAAACGTACCGCGCGCCATTACCAGGTCATTGCCTCGACGCGTTCCATATTGGTTGAAGTCCTTTGGCTGCACGCCGCGTTCCTGTAGGAACTTTCCGGCGGGAGAATCTGTGGCAATGTTGCCTGCCGGGGAAATGTGGTCGGTGGTGATCGAGTCGCCAAAAACGCCCAACACACGCGCACCTTGAATGTTCTTGATCGAAGGAACATCCACGGTCAGTGTCTGGAAATAAGGCGGATGATGAATGTAGGTGGAATCTTCACTCCACTCGAACAGATCACCTTCTTTGACCTTGATCTCTTTCCACATTTCCGAGCCGCTGAACACATCCGCATATTTCTCTTTGAACATCTGCGCTCTAACGCTTGACCCAATTGTTTCGTTGATCTCCTGCTGAGTGGGCCACAGATCCTTGAGATAAACGGGCTGACCATCGGAACCAATGCCAAGAGATTCGTTGTTCAAGTCAATGTCTACCGTGCCAGCCAGGGCATAGGCTACGACCAAGGGAGGAGAAGCCAAATAGTTCGCTTTCACCAGTGGGTGGACGCGTCCTTCGAAGTTGCGGTTGCCAGAAATGACGGCTGCAGCAACCAAGTCCGAACCCGTTACTGCTTTGGCAACTTCGCCCGGCAAGGGGCCAGAGTTCCCAATACAAGTGGTGCAGCCATAAGCAATGACATTAAAACCAAGTTTGGAAAGTGGGTCAATCAAACCGGCTTGCTTGAGATATTCCGTTACCACACGCGAACCGGGCGCAAGCGACGTCTTGACATATGGCTTGACGCTGAGTCCTTTTTCAAGCGCTTTCTTGGCTACCAAACCTGCTGCAATCAGCACAGAAGGATTGGAGGTGTTGGTACAGGATGTAATGGCGGCAATCACCACTGCGCCATGTTTCATTTTTTGCGTACCCCCATTGGTACCGAAGACTGCTTCTCGGGTTAATGCTTCAGGAGAAAGTTCATAGCCGCGTTCTTTGACAGGTGCGATGAGCGCGCTTTCAAAAACAGATTTCATATCGGAGAGTGCCACGCGGTCTTGCGGACGCTTGGGTCCAGCCAGGGAGGGCACAACAGACGCGAGGTCTAGTTCGAGGGTATCAGTATATTCAGGTTCAGGCATACCCGGCTCATGGAAAAGTCCTTGGGCACGCATATAGGCTTCAGTACGAGCAATCACTTCTTCAGAGCGACCCGTGAGTCGCATGTAGCGAAGCGTCTCTTGATCCACCGGGAAGTAACCTATGGTTGCGCCATATTCAGGCGCCATATTCCCAATCGTGGCGCGGTCAGGCAGGGACAAGGAGTTGAGTCCTTCGCCATAGAACTCGACGAATTTATCCACGACGCCTTTCTTGCGCAGCATTTGAGTCACAGTGAGGACCAGATCCGTGGCAGTGACGCCATCCCGCAATTTTCCATACAGTTTGAAACCGATCACGTCCGGCAGGAGCATGTCCATTGGCTGACCCAGCATCACTGCTTCAGCTTCGATACCGCCTACCCCCCAACCCACCACACCAAGACCATTGATCATAGTTGTATGTGAGTCGGCGCCAACAAGTGTGTCAGGGAAGGCAATCATTTCATTGTCACCCTGCTTTGTCATGACTACATCGGCAAGATATTCTAGATTAACTTGATGAACAATTCCAGTCATCGGTGGGACAACGCGGAAATTACTGAATGCCTTTTGCCCCCATTTAAGAAATTCATAGCGTTCGCGGTTGCGCTGGAATTCAACCTCCGTATTGCGTGTGAGAGCATCGGCTGTCGCAAAGAAATCCACCTGGATGGAATGATCAGTGACAAGGTCTACCGGCACAAGTGGGTTGATCTTCTTCGGGTCACCGCCAAGACGGGCAACCGCGGACCGCATCGCTGCCAGATCCACTACAGCAGGGACTCCGGTGAAATCCTGCAGGATGACACGCCCGGGCAAAAACGGAATGCCGGGGCGCACGCCTTTGGCTGTCCATGCCGCGATGTTCTTTACATCGGCCTGAGTAATCTCTTTGTCACTGCATTGACGGAGAGCCGCCTCGAGCAGGACTCGGATGGAAAACGGAAGCAGTTTGAGATCTACAAGACCAGCTTTTTCCAGCGTGTCGAGGCGATAAATCACATATTCCTTTTCCCCAACTTTTAATAGATCGCGTGCATTGAAGAAATCGTTCATAGTGTCTCCTTTGGTGTGTGAAATTTCGTAGCGATGATTAAATTCATCACTACACGTTCACACCACAAAATCAGGAAGAATACAAAGGAGCGCCTTTGATACCCTCAGGGGCTTTGTGGTGATGATTACAGTTTTAGATCCTTATAAAGTTGATTCGCCAATTTTTCCTTTTCATTCTCCGGCAGAAAACATGCATGAGCCGCCGCAACAATCCGTTGTTTTAAAATATTTTGAGGCATACGCAGGTCTTCACAAGCCGTGTAATATTCATGACTCAAAGTAATGCGTGAGATGCTGGGGTCATCTGTGTTGATCGTTATATTTAAACCCAAGTCCAGCATCCTCATCAGGGGGTGGGTATCCAGAGAACCGACTACACCTGATTGATAATTGCTTGTTACACAAACTTCAAACGCAGTGCCACGTTCACGCGCCAAGGCTACGATATTTCCATCTTCCAGCACGCGCACCCCATGCCCAACCCGCTCCGCACCCAATTCTTCAATCGCTTCTTTTACGTTGGTCGCGGGACCCCACTCGCCGGCATGAATGGTCACATGTAAACCCGATTGACGAGCTTCCTTGATCAACCCATAAAACGGCTCCGTCTTGAACTCGGCTTCATTTCCTGCCAAATCGATCGCGACCATGCCGTCTGACAGATGCTCCACTGCCAACCAGGCAACCTGTTCCGCAAGTTCCGTGCTTTCGTGGCGGTTCACCGAAGCGATCAAACGAACCATCACATTATATTTCTTAGACGCTTCTCGTGCACTGGTAATTACCCAATCAACGACATCATGTAAAGGGAAGCGCTCTGCCCGGCTCAAGGCGACCGGCGTAAAACGCAGTTCCATGTATTTCACATTATCTTTCGCCGCATCCTCCACCGCTTCGCTTGTAATACGATTGATCGCATCCGGTGAACGATAAAACAATCGCAGGGTATTGAATTTTGCTAGAAAATTCTGAAAAGTAAACTTATCTTCTTCCTGTATCTGAACCAGAGTGCTTAACCGCAAAACATCCGCAGGGATAGTAATACCATGCTGTCGCGCAATGTCGAGCATGGTATCCAATCGCAGCGAACCTTCCAGGTGACGATGCAATTCCACCTTGGGGAGGGCGCGATAAGTGTGGAGCGAAGCCGTGACGCGTTCTGCTGTTGACATACTTCTGCCGCTCGTTATAGAAACCACTAAGCTCTTTGGCTAATCACAAATAAACTCTCTGATTCAGCAACGCATCTTAGATGCGCGCGGCACTCCGTAAAGGTTTAGTGTCGTCGCCGTTTCTTTTTCTTGCCGTTATCTAATTGTGCGTTTGATGAGGTAGCAGTTGGAAGACTGGCAGTTTCAACAGGTGTGATCTCAACGGGCCGGGGTTGATAGGCAAACACTCTGCTGATCACCAGGCCTCGAATATCTTCCACCAACTGCGCGAACATTTCAGAGGCTCTTGCTTTATATTGTACCAGCGGGTCACGCTGTGCGTAAGCCTCCAAACCGATCGAGACTCTTAATGCTTCAATGCGTGTCAAATAATCAACCCATAGTTCGGATGTCGCTCCAAGCAGCAATTGCCGGTGGACTTCGTTCAGTGCATAACGCCCAATCGACTCGATCAATGCTTCCCGGTCAGACTCGCCCAGGCTTGCGACTGGTTCATTGAGTCTTTCCTCCCCGAAAGCCATTTTTGCTGCGATGCCGAAATCTGAGAGTCGCTGCGCATTGGCAGAAAGACGCGCATATTCACGCTCTCCCCAGGCAAAGCGTAAGGCTTCTTCTGCCTCTTCAAGATGAGTTAACACGTCTTCAACAACATCATCTGGTTTCTGCCCCTCCAACAGTTGAGCAATGAGGAAGGCATAACTAAAGCGAGTAAAAACTCTTTTGATCTGGCGGTGAGTCTTTTGATCAAAATCGGTTCGTGCGCCCTGCGAAAGGGAAAGCAACAATTGAAGTTTGGTCGTGTCGTTCCCTGAGCCTGTCGAAGGGTCGCGCGGCATGAGATTGTTGATATCCTGCGCGATCTGACCGCGCTCGCCGTCTCCAACCAACCGTTCGCGGCGGCGTTTTAGGGCGTTTTCCGCCGCTTCTGTGATCTTATCGGCTGCATCCTCCCAATCGGAAATCTCAAATTTCTCCGCCAACGCTTCACCGAAACGATTCTGTACAGCCGAAATAACCCGAGAAGCATAAATAAGGGTCAGTTGCGCAGAAACCAGGTTTCGAATTTCTTCTTTTGCATCCTCTGAGTCTTCACCCAACACGCGCAGCTGTTCACCGCTGAGTTTCAACTGCGTACCCAGCAAATTGTTGAGCTCCTCCACAATTTTTTGTGGACGAGGGCGCTCTGAGTCTTCCATATCGCGCAGACCGTCAAAGTAGGCATCGAGCGAATCTTCCCGCGCCTCAATTTGTGCGTTAAGTCCTTCCTCCGTCTTTTCGATCAGGCTTTCGACGGCACGCAAGTGGTGAGCATTCTCCGTTTCGATGGCGCGGGTAATTAGGTCTAAGGTCGAATTTCGAAGGTCAGAGGATTTATTTAATTCCTTCAAAAGTAGAGACAAGCCAAAACTGGGGAAGAGTCGCTCTCCACTCATGAACGGAGGCTGGACTTGTTCGAGCCAGGCGATTAGTTTCCAGGGTCCTTCTTCATCGGTCAGACCCGCTTCCACGCGCTGCGTGACTTCCAGCTCCAACATTTCCATGATGTCATCATGTAAATCTTCCTTCACAAAAATGCGGTCACGCTGACCGTAAATCTGAGCACGTTGTTGGTTGAGCACATCATCATATTCAAGCAAATGCTTGCGCACATCGAAGTTCGCACCTTCAATACGATGCTGTGACTGTTCAATCACATTTCCAACAAGGCGCACCTCGAGAGGCAATGAGTCATCCACCTTCAGCCGTTCCATGAGATTGCTGACCTGCGAGCCGCCCTGCAAACGCATGAGATCATCCTGAAGGGACAGATAAAAACGTGAAGAGCCCGGGTCACCCTGACGTGCGGAACGACCGCGCAACTGGTTGTCAATGCGGCGCGCTTCATGCCGTTCGGAACCGATGACATGTAAGCCGCCCCGTTCCTTCACGCGCTCCATATCTTCAAAATACTGCAGAAAAAGCTTGACTTCTGCATCATAGATGCCGTAGTTCGACGGATCAACGTTCTTCAATGCCTCACGCCGCTCTTCCTGGGTCATATCAAAGGGATCTTCATATCCCGCTTTGCCAAGCACACGATTCACGGCGGTGATCACTTCTTCAGCCAGTTCACCGCCCAGCTTGATATCCACGCCACGACCTGCCATGTTCGTAGCAATGGTCACCGCACCGAACGCACCCGCACCCGCGATGATCTGAGATTCTTCCGTATGCTTGCGTGCATTCAGCACCTGATGAGGAACGCCGCCCTGCAAGACTTTCTTGAGACGATCTGTATCCCGCTCCTCAAGTCGCAGAATATCAAGAACAAGATGCAGATTGGACGGATCTTCAGGATTGATATTCGTCACGCCGAACGGCTGGATAAATTTGCGCAACACATCCGGCGAAATCTTTTCAAGTGGTTCACTGAAAGGCTGTAATTCTGGAATGAGACGTCCATCTTCTTCGCGATTGTTCGCTTCCATCCAGGCGCGCCGGACGAGGGCAATCTGCATCAAACGGCGAACAGCTTCCCCCTTGAGTCGATTCGAAAGCTGATCCGAGGATTCAACGGAGGTGGTGCCAACCAGTAGTGGGCGTCCACGCACATGCTCGCGCACGATTTCCATCACAATGGAGCGCAATTTCGCTTCGACCGTTTTATAGATGACATCGGGATAATCTTTGCGGCGATAGAAAAGGGGTGCTGGTTCTTTATCGTCCCGTTTTGAAAAATAGGAATAGGAGTATCCCTCTTCATCTTTAGCTTTGACTTCGATCAGCGCCGCACTGTTACCAAACGCCAGATATTCCAGGTTGGGGGGGACTGGTGTGACTTCAAGATTATAGATCTTGCTAAATTCTTCCGCTTCGGTGAGCGCAGTACCCGTCATGCCTGCCAGCTTCTGATACATGCGGAAATAATTTTGCAGCGTAATGGTCGCGTAGGTCACATTTTCAGGCTCGATCTTCACGCCTTCCTTAGCTTCCACGGCCTGATGCAAACCATCGCTCCAGCGACGACCCGGCATGAGGCGCCCCGTGAACTCATCCACGATCACAACTTTTCCCGCCTGCACAAGATAATCCTTGTTGCGATGGAAAACATATTGGGCGCGCAAGGCTTGTTCCAAATGACCACGCAAACGGGCTTGTTCCGGAGTCACATCTTCGGGGCGGTCAGGATCCATAAGAGGCTGCCCCAACATTTGTTCGACGCGCGCCAGCCCCACTTCTGTGATCGACACGTTACGATCCTTCTCATTCAATTCATAATCTTCCGGCCTGAGCTGTTTAACGATCTGCGCCATCCTGCCATACCATTCCAGATCGCCCGAAGCAGGACCAGAGATGATAAGAGGCGTGCGCGCTTCATCGATCAATACGTTATCGACTTCGTCAACGATCGCGTAATGATGCCCGCGCTGCACGCGGTCACTCAAACGCATCGTCATGTTATCGCGCAAATAATCAAAGCCGAATTCAGAGTTGGTCCCAAACGTTACATCGGCTTCATACGCCAGACGGCGCTCCACCAGTCGTAAATGACGCTGATCTTCATGTGGAGACTCGCGTTCAAAATCAACGATAAATGCTTTCTTTCCGTTCTCCGTCGCGGCCGCCATTTGCAAAACACCCACCGAAAGCCCAAGCATGTGATAAATAGGTGCCATCCAGCGCGCATCCCGCCGTGCCAAATAATCATTGACCGTGACGAGATGAATTCCTTTTCCAAGCAAGGCGTTGAGATAAACTGGCAATGTCGCAACGAGCGTCTTCCCTTCGCCCGTGCGCATTTCAGCGATGGAGCCGCGATGCAACGCTACCCCACCGATTAACTGTACATCATAGTGGCGCTGGCCGATCGTGCGTTTGGCGGCTTCACGGACCGCCGCGAAGGCTTCCGGCAGGATCTCATTCAACGCCTCCTGCTGGGCCTTGAATTGCTCCTTTTCATCGAGCCCCTCCAAGTTCCCAACGGATTCTGCAATCCGCGCCCTGAATGCATCCGTTTTGGCGCGCAGGGCATCATCACTTAATGCCTCAAACTGAGGCTCAAGGGCATTGATCTGCTGGGCAATGCCACTGTATTGTTCAATGGTTTTTTTATTGGGGTCGCCCCCAAAGATTTTTACGAAGTTTTTCAGCATTATGTACCTTTTCAGCGAAAGATTATACTGCCTCTTGCCTTTGGCAAAATTCCTGATTTGATTTCACTGGCGATGTGTAAAGTGTAGCATGAGAGTATTAGCAAAATATAAAAGGAAGTGAGGGGTGCCTAATATCAGAAACACACCTCTTTTTCCGTCATTGCGAGCCCGCTAGGGCGAAGCAATCTCACATACGGTAATAGAGATTGCTTCGTCGGGATTTCGACGCTACACCTGCACTTGCGTGCCGGTGCAAGTGTCACGTCTCAACCCTCCTCGCAATGACGGGTTATGTCTTGGGTTTTAAGGTACTCCCAGGAGGTACAGCCAGTTGTCTTACGTCAATCTTATGGTAAAATCGCCTCGGCCCCTCGAGAAAACACCGGGGCCTTATGGAGGGATGGCCGAGCGGCTGAAGGCGCATGTCTTGAAAACATGTTTGGGTCACACCAACGTGGGTTCGAATCCCACTCCCTCCGCTGAGGGTTGCATGATAAAATGTCCAAATGTTTGAAGGTTTTTTAGCACAAGTTGCGCACCTGCCAACTTGAAACCCTCAAACCGAGTATGGGGAGGTGCCAGAGTGGCTGAATGGGCTCGCCTGCTAAGTGAGTGCTGGGTAAAACCAGTCGCGGGTTCGAATCCCGCCCTCCCCGCCACTACAGAGACGTGCTCTCGCCAAAGGCGGGAGCACGTTTTTGTTTTGACTTGAAGAGGAGTCAACGACTCCAGTCGTTGGAATAAAATCCAAAGTCGGGAGACTTTGGACTCCGTCATATTCAACAATTACTTGAGGCTCATTTTCATCCCCAAATGACTTCCCTTGAATCCCAGCCTTTCATAAAAGCGATGTGCGTCAACGCGAGAACCGTGCGTTGTCAGTTGAACCACATGGGCGCCACGCTGCCTGGCGCGTTCCATTGCCCATTTCATCATCTCGCTGCCAATTCCCTGACTTTGAAATCGCTTATCCACTCTTACTGATTCAACCTGGGCGCGTAACCCGCCTTGAAAGCTGACCGATGGCAGGAACATGAGATGCAGCGTCCCAATCACCTCCCCGTTTCGTTCGGCAACAACCAATTCATGGTTTGGATCATTGTTGATCTGTTCAAACGCTGAATAATAAGATTCGGACAATGGACTTTCAACTCGTTCGCGGCGACTGCCAAGTTCATCGTCTGCAAGCAGACGTACAATAGACGGCAGGTCGGCGCGCGTAGCTAAGCGGAAAATGATTTCTTTCTCTATCATTCGTTCATCTGCTGTTTTGTTAATTCAATATATTGTGGATTCCTATGAATGTACGTAGCAATGTAAGGACACATAGGGATTACCCGCAAAGAATTTTCCTTTGCATATTCAAGTGCAACCTGGGTTAATTTGCCAGCAACTCCCTGACCTCTCTGCTCTGGATAGACACCAACATGAGTCATCACGATCGTAACGCCATCCAGCATGTAATCCAATTTTGAGAGCTGACCATCAATCCATGTCTCAAAGCGATTCTCAGCAGCATTGTGGGTCACTACAAGTTTTTCAACATCAATTTTCACAGGTGAACTCCTTATGCACTTTTCTTTTCCCGGGCAAACACTGCAATAAATTCCATGATGATTTTCAACGCCGCAAAGACCGCTGCTTCCGATGGATCAATCGGCGGCGAGACTTCAACGACATCCAAACCCACCAACGGAAGCCCCTGCATAGACTTGATCAACGTGATCACTTCGCGTGAGGTCAAACCACCTGCGTCAGGAATCCCTGTGCCCGGTGCAAACGCGGGATCGAGACAATCAATGTCCAGTGAAATATGGACAGCATCGCAGCCACTTAACTTACTGTACACGCTGGAGGCTACACTTCTCATCCCACGTTCTGCAATCATCGCGGCGGTAAAAACGTTGAGTCGACCGTTTTCGATCAGGTCAATTTCCTGATCCTCCCAGGAGCGCAATCCCACCATGCAAATATCTTCAGGTTCGATGCCAAACTCAAGAGCGCGGCGCAGCACACATGCATGAGACAATTTTGAGCCTGTAAACACATCACACAGATCAGGATGCGCGTCCACCCATAGCACACCAAGACGCTGATCTTTATAACGTTCGCGTTGCGCCTGAAAAACGGGGATGCTGATCGAGTGGTCTCCGCCGAGGATGATAGGCACATTGGGCAGAGCCGCTACTTTTTCGCGGACCAACTCAAAATCCCGCGCTTGATCAGTAATGGGGATATCTCCCAGATCGCAGATACGCGTATCGCCAAGCCGAATACGGTCTTCACTGAAAGGAGTAAGATGCGTTGACCAAAATCGAATCCGTTCGGGGCCGAGCGCCGCGCCTTTGCGCGCGCAGGCGGCACCATCGTAAGGAACACCTATTACAGAGAAATCAGAGTCAGCAGGTTTGAAGTCTGGTTGGTTCAGATCAGCCCAAAGTCCATGAGTGGAGGCCGGGTCCATACACTCTCCTTTTGCGATATTGTATCTCATGCAATCTACTTAAACAAAAACGAACAGTGATGTCTCACTGTTCGTTCGTCTGAGCTATAGGGCTTATTTCGAATTGATGAAGGCAATCAGTGCTTCGATCTCCGTTTTCTTTAGTCCCAGGTTTGGCATCTTTGTATCAGACTTCGCGGCTACAGGATCTTTCAGCCTGATGGACAAGACTTCAGGACTTGCCGAAAAGTTGGAAAGATCGGGCGCACCCATTTCAATCGTCCAATATTCAGATCTGTCGGCTGCCCTGTCATGGTAGTGACAAGTGATGCAGCCTTTCGCGATAAATAATTGCCGCCCCAACTCTACCTGCGAGGCGGATGATTCGATGGATAGTTCAGAAGACTTCTTGCCCTGCGCTTCGACATTCGGTGTGATCATTCCTGTCATAAATGTGCCAGCACCAATCAATAAACAAAGTCCTGCGAAAGCCCCACCGAGGCGACTTTTCCGTTGAAATGCAAAGATCAAACCAACAAGTGCGATGCCGAAAACCAACGCGCGGACGATTAGCAGGGGTGGAATGGATGCGGTCTGTGATTCAACCTTTGTAGCAGGCTGATTTGCAGAGGCAGTGTTTGACGCAGCTACGTTCAGCACAGGCATCGGCTGATCCATGGTGAAGGCTTGAATGGACCATTCCCAACTTCCTTCTTTCGGGAATGTAAGGGTTGCGGCATAATGACCAGGCTTGCCGCTCGGCTCCGCAGAAATGGACATGGTTTCCGCAGAGGATAATTTTGCAGTAATGGTTGGATGAAGATCCGTCATCGGCGTTCTACCATGCTGTAAGACGCTGAAACCAATAGAGAGTGGCTCCCCAGCTACCACGTTGGATGGCAACTCATCCAGCGTGATCACTGCCCACCCTCCAGCAAAAGCTGGAAATGCAAACACAATGGCAAAAAGCAAAGCCAATCCAATCGCAGTTCGAATACGGGATAACATTTGAGTCTCCTTGGTTGCGCGTAAATTCACTACCTTTACACCACTGGTAGAGATTAGGTTCCTTGCCGATTAACGAATTGGCTCAAGTGACTCTGCAATCTTGACCGCCTCTTCCAAGCTTAGGTCAGTTTCGAGGCGGTAGGTCATATCATTATTTGTCCAAATTAATACATGACCTTCGATCAGCCGCGTAAATTGAATATCACTATTACGCAGTCGTAATGGATAAGGACCGACTGCCCAGATCGCCCTTCGACCATTGACCGTTGTCTCTTGAACAAGGGCTGGATCGAATTTATCAATTGCCCAACTTCCAGGTGGTATAAGATGCAGACTCATCAACACCTGGTCGGGCTGCTGAGGATCGATCCAAACAAGAATTGTCATCTTGCCCTCTGCCTCCTGGACGAAGATACGGTCTGGCAGACCCAAATCGGGTGGATAGGAAGGCAGCAGGATAGGATAGGGAACAGCTTTTTGAGCCTCTTCCAGAGTCATCTCGCCAGCCAAACTCTCAAGGATTGGAATCAATGGCTGTGAGGTTGGAGCAGGCGTGGCTGTCACTGGGACCATTGTCGCTGGAATTTCCTGATTGGGTGGGGGTAATGGCGTCGGTTCGGCGCGGAAGATACGTACCACACCAATTTGAATAAACTCGATGATCGCGGCGCGGGCAGGCGGGATGAGCATTAGGCTTGCGAACAGGACTAAGATAACGGCCAGCGACCAGGCGAAACGCCTGGCGCGAAGCGTGAAGCGCGGACGCGTGGATGTGCGCAGACGAGTCATTACGGATCCAGCAATATCAGGTGTGCGCGGATAATCCAATCCCTTTGAGAGGGAAATCAGTTGTTTTTCAAAGAGTTCTTGTTGCAACTCGTCCACAGGACGGCTACGCTTGTTCATGCATCGTTTCCTTCCTGCCCCTCGCGGGGTTCGGCGAGGACAGGAAAATCATGTTGGATAATTCCACGGAGTCGCTCCAGCGCCCGGCTCAATCGTGACTTGACCGTTCCCTCCGCAATCTTGAGAACTTCAGCCGTCTCAGCAACGGAAAGATCGAGAAAATAACGCAAATAAACAATTTGTTGATCGGGCACGTTCAGTGTTTGAACCGCCTTCCAAAGCTGGCTGGCTTCCATATGGCGTGTGCTTTTCTCTTCAATACTGGTAGAAGGGACGGGTTCGTTCCGGAACGCGCGCCTCAAGGCTGATAAATATCTTCCCGCAGAACGCCGGCGGTTGCTCGCCAGATTCGAAGCAATACTCAAGAGCCATGGGCGGAGTGGGCGCGTTGTGTCAAAGCGCTTTAGATGATTCCAGGCGCGCAAAAAGGTTTCCTGGGCAATGTCTTCCGCGTCGTCAGGGTCGCCGAGGAGCAGGTAGGACAGCCGGAAAACCGCTTCCTGATGCGCAAGCACCAGTGGTTCCCAGGCCGCCGCGTCGCCATTTGCGGCGTGACGGATTAGAGTCGATTCATCCAATCAAGCCTCTCCGGAGAGGTCTTTCATTCTTATGGAGATACACCTATCGAGGGAAGTTGGTTCCAAAGATTTATTCAAACTAACGTTGGGCCGGAGTTTCGAACCGCAAAGCTCGCGAAGCACGCTGAGAAAATCATTGACCTTTGCGCCCTTGGCGGTTCAATTTTATGCAGTTTCAAGGCTCCACAGGATAGTAACACAAGCCAGCCATACCAGAACCTGTGTGCACTGCAAGTGCCGGAGATAGTTCGGCTCAAGTCTTTCAGTTTAGATAAAACATGCCCAATATGCGTACGGCGCTCTGTAATTCCATTGTACTTAGATTCGATTAAATTTGTGTTGTAATTCACAAAATGTTTGATTGTTATCCCCTCTAAAGTAGTCATTGACCTGCCTTTTGTTTGCTCTTACAATACTAATATGATGTTGAAATTTGGTGGCTTTTTTCGACCAGATCATGACCCTCCGCAAAATGGTTTGTTCCGTTTGCTGTTTTAGAGTTACTTACTTTCAATCATATTCGGAGGAAAAATCAAAATGCCTACCCCGTTTATCTCAAAACGTGCCCCTATTTATGCAGACGTTCCCGATGAAAAGTGGAACGATTGGCGCTGGCAGTTAAGCCATCGCTTAAATACAGTGGAAGAGATCGAAAAAATCTTGCCTCTGACCGAGTCTGAACGCAAGGCGCTTCAGACCAGCGGTTTGTTCCGCGTGGACATTACCCCCTACTTCATCTCGTTGATCGACCCGAACGATCCCGACGACCCGATCCGCAAGCAGGTGATTCCTCTCTCGGAAGAGATGCAATCTTTCACCGCGATGATGGAAGATTCACTGGCGGAAGACCGCCACTCTCCCGTGCCAGGGTTGGTCCACCGTTACCCTGACAGGGTCCTGATGCTGGTCACGACTCAATGCGCCTCCTATTGCCGTTATTGCACGCGTTCGCGCATCGTGGGCGACCCCGGTCAGACGTTCTCACGCCAGGACTTTGAATTGCAGATCGAGTATCTTAAACGGACACCGCAGGTTCGGGATGTGTTGCTCTCGGGTGGCGACCCGCTCGTGTTGGCGCCCAAAATTCTCGAAGAAATCCTCAAACGCCTGCGAGAGATCCCGCATATTGAAATTGTCCGCATTGGCTCGCGCGTGCCTGGTTTTATGCCTATGCGTATCACCCAGGAACTGTGCGATATGTTGGCAAAATATCATCCATTGTGGCTAAATATCCACGTGAATCACTCGAACGAGATTTCGTTGGAACTTGAACAAGCCTGTGACCGTCTTACAAGAGTAGGGATTCCGCTTGGAAACCAGTCTGTGCTGCTGGCAGGTGTGAACGACAATGTTCATATCCAGCGCAAACTGGTTCAGGATCTTGTCCGTATCCGCGTGCGGCCCTATTACCTCTATCAATGTGACTTGGTGGCAGGCGCCGGTCACTTCCGCACGCCCGTCGCAAAAGGCATCGAGATCATGGAAGGCTTGCGTGGACACACGTCCGGCTACGCCGTCCCGCAATATATTGTAGATGCCCCAGGTGGCGGCGGAAAGATTCCTGTGACGCCAAATTATTTATTGAGCATGTCAGATCACAAAATTATTTTGCGCAACTACGAAGGTTATGTGACAACCTACGAAGAGCCAACTGATTATCTTCCGAGCGATGCTGCGAAATTCAAAGGCGAAAAAAGACCCGAGCCCGGTCAGGCAGGTATTTCTGGCCTGCTGGAGGGTGAAGAGATGTTCATCAAGCCGGAAGGCTTCGATGAGACCCATGATCGCCACGGAATCCAGCATCGCCTGAAGGATGAAAAGAAATGGCAGCCCCTCGGAATCGGCTCGGGCGCATCCGCGTCCAAACCCACTGAAGAATAAGGTAAGAAACAAAGGAGAAATGTATGAGTCTATCGACAAAAAAAATCCTGCTCTCTGCAGTGGCATTGATCTTCCTGCTCTCTGCCTGTCAGCCTGCCCAGCCCACACAGAATCCGAGTGACATTGCAGATCAGGTCGCGA
>DASWEH010000656.1:0-3407 GCA_036394895.1 Anaerolineales bacterium | reverse complement strand
CGTTCGAGGTTGTAGAAACGGATGTAATTGGCTAATTGGTGATAAGCCTTCTTTGGGCTGGCATATTCATGCAGATAGACTTCTTCGTATTGGAGGGTGCGCCATAATCGTTCGGTGAAGATGTGGTCGCGGGCGCGCCCGCGGCCATCCATACTGATCTTGATGTTTGTGTTTTGCAGACGCTCCAAATACTTGGGACTGGTGAAGTGACTGCCCTGGTCGCTGTTCCAGATTTCTGGTGTGGCTTGCAGCAGTGCAGTATCTACTGCGGCGAGCACAAAGTCCATTTCGAGGGTCTGACTGAGAGCCCAGCTGAGAATATAACGGGAATACCAATCCAGCACCGCAGTCAGGTACAGCCATCCGTGTGCCAGGTGAATATAGGTGATATCGATGCCCCAAATATGATTTGCGTGGCCAGCCGTGATCGTACGCAGCAAGTACGGATAGATCTGGTGTTCAGGAGCCGGTTTGCTGGTGTTTGGACCAGGAACAATGGCAAAAATGCCCATTTCACGCATATAGGCTTGCACGGTTGGCCTCGAAACACCCAATTCAGGATGCAAGATCACGGCGATTTTGCGGGAGCCATAATAGGGATGCGCAGTGTAGAGCTCATCAATCCGGCGCTTGATCGCCAGCTCACGCGGCAAAGGCAGCACCCGCTTGTAGAACAGGCTCGCATAGCTGAGCCCCAGCAAATTCGCCTGCACCCTCAGCGACAGTTCAGGATGATCTTTCTCCAGCATGGCCAATCGCTCAGCTCTCCTCAAGTTTGAAACCAGATTTTTTTTTCAGCCAGGACAACTGGGCACTCAAACGCCCAATCTCGGCGTACAGTTCGTTGAGTTCCTTATCATGTTCGGCCTCCCTGGCACGCGCACCTTGACGATCCTCTTCAAACAACCGGATGAAATTCTCCAGCGCTTGCTTCTTCCATTTGTGGATCTGGTTCGGATGAATATGGTTCTCCGCAGCGATCTCGGCCACGCTCTTGTCTTCGCGCAGCGCTTCCAGCACGATTTGCGCCTTGAGACTAGCGGATTTTCGTTTTCCTTTGGGCATGTTCTTTCTCCAGAAAGTACACCTCAATTATGCCCGTTTTCGTGTCTAATTTTCCTTATCCACTATATGGAGGTACGGATAGCTTTAAAGATCGCGTCCCTCGTCTCCACAAACTGCGGTGAAGTAATTTTAACTTCACTAATGAGATAGTTCTCTAACTTCTGATCATGCTTTCCAATGATAATGGGGTTGTAACCAGATGATTTTAGTTGCTTGGCAATTGTTATCGATATGTCGACAGAATCGGATTCCCAATGGGAAATTACTGCATTTTGCAATGCGATGGAATCAGGAATTTCTTTTGGCTGATAACGTCCTATGGATGTAATATATTTTTCAAGGAGTTCCCCCAATTCATGTCGTGCGCTTAGGTAGTCATCAATTTGATAGTATTCGATATCATGTACGATAGTTGCTGGAACAGCTTCTTTGTCCTTAACAAGCACAAATGGTTTATGTAATCCAATAGCAATACCTAATTCCAAATAAACATTCCGGTTTTTGGCTTGTGCTTAGTTGATATATGCCAAATGGTGTTCCTTGTATTAAGGCTGCAATCTTGCATAGCAGTTTTTCTGTCCACATAAAATCTTCAGCTGAAATGGGAGAAAAGCCAAGTTCCTTAAAAGAAGCTGCTAATGTTTCCCTTAAGTCATTTTTTGTTTCGTTAAATTCTTGGGCCACAAAATACTGATCTGGAAATGGATTTAATGGAATTCCGATACAAGGTCCATTCTCTGCAAACAACGAACTACGAATCATCAATAATTCCTTGAGCTCGCTTTCAATTGTTTGTCTGGACTTATTTATTTCAAGCAGTTCTTTTACTTGGTTAGCTTTATCTTCAGGACTTTGAGCATAGTCTGCCATTGTGTTCCCCTTTCAGAAAACACCTCTTTGGTGGTCAAAGACTCCTCCTTGACTTTACATTAGATTTCAAAAAAAATCAACTCTTTCCCTCTATTGCTCTTTAAAACATCTTCCCCAAATCCATTGGATTTGGGGAAGATGTCACGAAGTCAACGAGAGACTTAAACTCTCTCCCTATTAAATTGCGTCTCATACAACTGAGCATATAACCCATTGAGCGCAAGCAACTCCTCGTGCGTGCCGCGCTCCACAATCTTCCCTCGATCCATCACTAAAATCATATCTGCCGCAAGTATCGTAGATAAACGATGAGCAATGACAATACTTGTCCGTCCTGCCATGACGCGCTTCAACGCGTCCTGGATCAGGGACTCGGATTCGCTGTCAAGGTGGCTGGTGGCTTCGTCGAGCACGAGAATGCGCGGGTCTTTGAGAATGACGCGGGCAAGGGCGATACGTTGTTTTTCGCCACCGCTCAGACGGTAGCCGCGCTCACCCACGATCGTATCGTAGCCATCGGGCAGGTCCACGATAAATTGATGGATGTTTGCGGCACGCGCGGCGTTTTCGATCTCGGCTTGCGAGGCGTCTATCTTCGCATAGGTTAGGTTCGTGCGGATAGTGTCGTGGAAGAGGTATGTTTCCTGCGTTACCATGCCGATGGCGGATGAAAGCGAATCGAGCGTCACATCGCGCAGGTCATGCCCGTCAATGCGGATGACGCCGCTTGTAGGGTCATACAATCTTGGGATGAGATAGGTCATCGTAGTCTTGCCAGCACCAGAGGGACCGACTAGCGCGACCAACTGTCCCGGGCGCGCGATAAAGGAGACTTCCTCCAAAGCGACCTCGCGCGCCTGAGATGTCGCTTCAGACTCTCCATCGCGTGACGCGGGTTCCTCATCCTTTTTCTTCCCGTTGCCCTTCGCTATATTCGTCGCTAAAGACAAGACCGCACTCACATTGTCCATTCGACCGTAGCGTTTAACCTCTTTCAAGAGTTTGGTTGAATCCACGTTGTAATTGAAGGTGACGTGATCAAATTCGAGATTCCCTTTTACGTCATGCAGAACGATTGCATCTTCTTTATCGGGGATGTCCTGTGGGAGGTCAATGATTTCAAAGACGCGCTCGAATGAGACCATTGACGTGCTGAACGAGACGGGCGCGCCCGTGAGACCTTGCAACGCGCCGTAAAGCTGGTCGAGATATGAACCGAAGGCGACAATGGTACCGATGGTGAACGCTCCCGTGATGACGTAATATCCACCCAGGCCATAGACCAGCGCCGTGACCACCGCGCCGACAAGTCCCAGAATGATAAAGAAGGATGAGCCAACTACCGCCTGGCGCACACCAATATCGCGTACACCGGCAGCGCGTTCGCGGAAGCGGGCCTCTTCCTCGCGTCCACGCCCAAACAATTTGACCAGGATCGCGCCACCGATGTTGAGGGTCTCGTTCATGTGCGC
>DASWEH010000655.1:0-8841 GCA_036394895.1 Anaerolineales bacterium | reverse complement strand
GGTCATCTCGCAGCGAGGGAATTTGAGGAGACACTAGTTGATGGAACGCCGTTCAAAGTGGAGAGACCGACGGTTTAAGAACGAACCGCCAAGCACGCTAAGACCACAAAAAAAACTTTTAAATCTTCGCGCTCTTCGCGGTAAAGAATCACCACACGCGTTCCAAATTTGGATTATCCAACGATTTCCTCCCCACCTTCGCCATATCGATCCATTCGCCATGCACCTTCACGCGCACCACATCGCCCGTGAAGTCCGTCACGGTGCCACCGTTGTTGTTGAACAGCCACGAGCCGACTGCGTAAATATCCACGGGAACTCCCAGCCTCTCGAACTTGCGGATCTTATCCGGGCTGAACCCGCCCGAGACAACGATCTTGACATTGCGACAATACTCGCGCGCCGCTTCTCGCCAGGCTGGCGGCAAGTTCCAGCTCTCTGCTGCAGAATCAAGCCCTTGACGTACGTTAAACACGAGCCGCGGGTTGACTCCCAGATCCAGCGCGGGATCGCCCAACGGTGCAACCGAGACATCCCGCAAGTTTCCGCTGGTATCCAGCCGAACACCATACAAAACATATTTCGCCGCTTCGGCCTGATCGCCAGCATCACATAATTCCTGATATTTTCGAAACATGACTTCGAGCACGCGTACCGTATCGCGGACGGAATCATTGTTGAAATCCACCAGCGCGATGCGCGGAATGTTTGGAGGCAGGATGCGTCCGAACTGCATCATCGCTTCCGCGGTATCTCCCATGAACGAAGCAATCGCGGCGTGAGCCACTGTCCCGCCACCGGCGCCACCCCACCAGTCACCCTGCGCGTCAGTGGAAACGAATGACCCGATCTGCTGTGAGAAATCCATATTGAAACGTTGGATGGCAATGTTGTAGGCATATCCGTCTGAGGCCTGAACTTCATGCAGGTCAAAACGGGCAGGAAAGAACAAAACCGGCTTGCCGCGCGCCGCCATCAGGGTCTCATAGACATTTGTGGCGACGCGACTCGAACGGGTCAATACACCCAAGGTCGGCGTTTCGAGCAAGGCGAAATCGCGATAGCGCCCATGGACTTTGATCACGGCTTCCGCATTCAGTGGATTTCCATCTGATTTGACAACCGTCCCATCCTGAACAGCCCAGACCTGCAACTTGTCTGCGGTTTCGATAAATTTGTCACCTTCCCAATACCCCGTACAATGCCTGAGCATTTCCAGTGATTTGTCCACACCAACAACGACCGTGTTCCCCATACGGCGCGTGAACCATTGCATTTCTACTTCTATATCACCGACAGCAATGTTATCCGGTGAAACATGAGCGGGCAGGTTGTGATGCTGACCTGAATACACGTATCCTTCAGATGCCAGGGCGATGAGCATGCGGCCAATATTCTCAAAATATTTATCCGAATACCAGCCACGGCGCATGCGTTCGATGTCGAGCTTAAAGGTTTCATTGGTGAGGCGTTTGCCGTCAAAGATAGACATAGATTCCTTATTCTGTCATTGCGAGGAAGCCAAAGGCTGACGTGGCAATCTCATCTTTGAAAGTTACTTGAGATTGCTTCGTCGTGGCGCCTTGGCGCCACTCCTCGCAATGACATCATTAAAAATTCTCCGTTGATTTCACCACGTGCATTCCCGCTTTTTCGAATCGCTCGTAAGCGGCATCTGCCTCATCGGTGTGATCGACGACCCCGGGGACGACGACAGGAGAGGTGCAGTCTTCGAGCAAGTAAACCTTCCTGGCGAGTTCAAGATCATTGAGTGCAATATCTTCAAGCAGGTCAGAAACCGTCCATGCCACACAGTGACTCTTAGCCTGCCCCGCAATAATTAATCGATCAAATTCCTGTAGTTGCTGGATAAACCTTTGATCATGTGTTCCCAATATTTCGCCCATGGGACCGGTCAGCACTTCAGGACCAATGACCGAATAGGTTTCCGTGAGGGGTGTCTCACCCTTGATCACAATATCTGTTTGGGCAAGCCGCGCCACCGAATGGAAAAAGAGAGCCTCGGCTACAGAAGATACCAGTGCATGACCGATGCCTCCAAGCATGGCATGATAGGGCCAAATGGTCAGTGCGTATTTTCCACTTTCCTGTAATTTCTCCGCGTAATGGAGAACCATCTGTTGCCCATATTCAGGAGCAATATCAAATTGATCGGCCAGAGCGGGATTGAACATCCATTTGCCGTCACGTAGTTCGGAAGCATGAATATCAGTATAGGGCGCAGGGTGATTGCCATCTTTATCCACAAAGAAAATCGCATGGAAGACCTGCATGGCTTTATGCGTGTCCATTGTGGCAGTAATTTGGGTGATGCCTCCCAGATTGCGATAAATGAACTCGCACAGACGCACGTTATCTTCCACCGCGCCGCGTCCACTGCGACCGCCAACGTAAAGTTCAAAGTCCGGGATGCAGAAGGTGTTTTGCACGTCGATCAGCATCAGCCAGGTCTTGGTCGAATCAACGGAGGCAGGTTGAATTCCGTGTTGATTGGCCCAGTCCCGCGCCCCTTTGGCGCGCTCCTCATAGGGAATCCGCCAAACAGAGCCCACTTTCTCAGCATCAAAAAATTCAGGAATGGGTAATGGGGAGTTGTTCATCTTATCTCCAATTCGATTATAGTTTGCTTTATATAAATCCAAAAAGATGATTTCATTTTTCTTGAAAATTTTTATCTATTGGGTCTTCATCATAGATAGTTAGTGTTAGTTATACACTTAGTATAATTCTTTTTTGCGGATTGTCAAGCATCAGATTGGCAGGATGCTCCACTTACCGCTTGTCTCACGCATAACATGCGTAAGTAAACTTTTTGCATGGATTTGCAGGCTGAAATCCATATAGCGAGTTAAGCAAATTATGCGGCACTCTGTAAGTATGGTTTTTGCAAAGTCGCTTAACAAACCCCTCTTTTTGTACACGGATCATACGGACAACACGGTTTCTTCCGTGAAAAGGCGAAAAAAAATCCGTCCACTCCGTGAAATCCGTGTACAAAGAGTCTTAAAACCGGACTTTGCAAAAGCCATGACTCTGTACGTACATGCCGTTGACTTTTTTGCCTGAAACCTTTACACTACGAATGCCGTCTAAATAACTGATCAGAAAATGATGCCTGTCATCGTTGTAAAAAGTCTGGTTATGATAAAAGCGGCAGGAAAAACATTTTTGGAGGAATATGGCATCGCAATTCCAGCTCATCATGCGGTCTGGTCCCACGCCTGGGGCAGCCTTTACATTGGAAGGGGATCAGCTCACCATTGGGCGCGATTCGGTAAACGAGATCGTGATCAACGATGCAGAGATTTCACGACGTCACGCTCGTTTGACCTTCCAGGGCGGAAAGTATGTGCTGGAAGACCTCGGCTCCACCAATGGAACATTTGTCAACGGCCAGCGTCTGGCAGGACCGCGCGTTTTGAAGGCGGGAGAAGTTGTTTCGCTCGGTGAACAAATTGTAATGGTCTTTGAAGCCACCAATTTTGATGCAGGTGCAACCGTGGTGTCGCCGCGCGCTGCGGCTGTCCCTCCAGTCTCAAGACCGGTCATGCCGCCACCGCCTCCTCCTGTTGAATATGTGGGAAGTGTACCCGCCAGCCCTGCGCCACCCCCCTCTGGCACGGGAGTAACCATCCGAAGACCTACTCCTCTGTTTATATTTATTGGCGTTGGTGTTTTCCTTTTCATTTGTATGTGTGTGGCTTTCTTCTGGTGGGTGGATGCGAATTTCCTGTGGTGTACGTTCTTCCCCTTCCTGGGTGGCTGCTAGTTACGCTCGCTCAACAGCGCCCCGCGAGCGCGTACGCGGCTCGCGGGGCGCTCTATTTAATTTCCTTTGTCGAAAGATGACCTATAATTTTTGTCTGAACATTCTACAAATGTTTAGCAATTCACGAGACAAGCGGTAGAATATAGTATCTGGAGATCTTAGATGGAACCCCATTTCACCACTTCACCCCGCTGGAGTTCGACCACAAAATTGCTGGTCGGATTGGTCATTGTTGGGATTGTGGCATTTTTATTCTTCCGTTTCACCAGTCTCATTACGCCCCTTTTGATCGTTTTTATCCTTGCGTATCTTCTTCACCCGGTAACCACCGTATTGTCACGTAGCCTGAACATTTCCTGGAAGGCGGCTGTCAATATCCTCTTTTTTGTTATTCTCGTACTTCTTATTGGATTGCTGACCCTGGGCGGGGTTGGATTGGTGGCACAGATACAAAGCCTGATTCAGCTCGTGCAGACGATTGTTGCCGATCTCCCCAACTATATCCAAAATCTCTCGGGACAAGTCTTTCGGCTCGGGCCTTTTACACTGGACATGCGGACTCTCGATCTTAATGAGATCAGCCGACAATTGCTCTCGTTCATCCAACCTTTACTCGGGCGGACAGGAACCCTTGTTGGCACCGTGGCAAGTGGCGCAGCAGAAATCTTTGGCTGGACTTTCTTTGTATTGATCGTGTCCTATTTCGTCATGATCGAAAGTAGTGGCTTGCAAAGCGATCTGTTCAGAGTGGAAGTCCCTGGATATAACGAAGACTTTCGCAGGCTGGGGACCCAATTGAGCCGCATCTGGAACGCATTCCTGCGGGGGCAGATCTTTATCTTTGGCATGTCCACACTGATTTATATTTTTGTCTTATCCTTTTTTGGCGTGAGATATGCGATTGGCATTGCTTTTATGGCAGGGCTAGCAAAATTTCTGCCCTATATCGGTCCCGCCATCACCTGGGTCGTCATGGCACTGGTCACCTACTTCCAACCTGACAAACCCTTTGGTATGCAGCCGCTCGCATATATGGGCATGGTGGTGATTACAACAACAGTGATCGACTGGATCATCGACAATCTTATTGCACCGCGCATTATGGCACGCTCATTGAGAGTCCATCCAGCCGCGGTGCTGGTCACCGCTCTGATCGCAGCCAACCTGATCGGGATTTTAGGTGTGGTCATCGCCGCGCCTTTTCTTGCCACGATCAGCTTGCTCGGGCGCTATACCATGCGCAAGATGCTGGATCTGGACCCCTGGCCCGGAGGAGATACCGTTCCAGCCCCACCCATGACCTTTGAATGGATTACCCGCACCAGGACATATATTACCGCCAGGTTTCAAAGAAATAGTCCAAAAGAAAAAAATTATCCGAAGGAGAGTTCAGATGAACAATAATCATTATAGTGAACCGAAAACGGAAACACTTGCTGAAACTGATAACTTTCAGGCATGGATGGCGGAAGAGCCGGACGGCGAGACCACTTACTATCTGCAAATTGGCCGCGCAACAATCAACTTTTTCCAGGAGGAGTGGGATCTGTTCCTCACCTTTATAAAGAACATCGATGAGGTCAAGCCGGATAATGAGGAACTCTATAGGTTGGAATTTGACAATGTAGATATCTGGATGGATGAAGAAGATTGGATAGAGTTCAAGAATCTGACCAGGGAAATCAGTAAATAATCCCTGAAAATATTTTTGATATAAACCGAAAGAAACACAATCCATGAAACGAGTGAACGCCATCACCGATGTGCGTGGTATTGAAGTGGGTCATGCGCAGAATGAAGAAGCATTAACAGGTTGTACCGTAATCATTTGTCGTAAAGGAGCCGTGGCTGGCGTAGAGGTACGTGGCGGCGCGCCCGGCACGCGTGAGACTGATCTGCTTAATCCGGTCAATCTCGTTGAAAAAGTCCATGCCATTGTATTGGCAGGCGGTTCCGCATTTGGCTTGGATGCTGCCAGCGGCGTGATGCGCTATCTCGAAGAACAGAAGATCGGATTCAATACTGGTGTGGCAAAGGTTCCCATTGTCCCCTCGGCAATCCTTTTTGACTTGAACCTCGGTCGTGCGGACGTTCGACCGGATCCCGCGATGGGATATCGTGCCTCGGCCTCAGCTTCCTCCGACGCCCCTGCCGAGGGAAATGTAGGTGTTGGGATGGGAGCCTCGGTTGGGAAGATGTTTGGTCTAGGCTTGGCTATGAAAGCAGGCGTGGGAACTGCCAGTCTGAACATCGGTGGTGGAATCATGGTAGGCGCTCTGGTGGCGGTCAATGCCTGGGGGGATGTGATTGACCCAGAAACGAATCAAATCATTGCTGGTTTGCGGTCTGGGAAAGTGGGTCCGTTACACGTGGGTAAAAAGGATTATTTTGCCGACACGCTTGCCATGATGAAGAGCACCCTTGGGCGCAACATCCTTGGTTTGGCTTCACGCGCAAACACAGTGATCGGCGTTGTGGCGACAAACGCAAAACTGACGAAAGCCCAGGCGACCAAGGTCGCACAGATGGCACAGGATGGGGTTGCCCGTACGATCCGCCCGGCTCATACCATGTTGGACGGGGATGTCATCTTTGCGCTATCGACAGGTGCAAGGAAAGCAGATGTCTCGTCTGTGGGCGCGTCCGCGGCGGAAGTGATGTCAGAAGCGATACTTCACGCAGTAAGGATGGCGAAATCTATCGGCGAGTTACCAGGGTTGAGCAACTCGTAATAGTAATTGGCTGAAAACAAGAAGAGGATGACTTTTGTAGGTCATCCTCTTTTTTACTTCTTACAAAATACTTCTTATTTCCACTTCCGCCCTCTCAACTCATCTTTCAGGATCAGAGTCATGATCACGCTGACAATGCTGACCACCAACCCGCCCAGGAACGCATTCCACCAAACCGGGTCAGAAATGATCAAGCCAAACCCGAACGATTGACCGATGACGCTCGTCAGCCAGAACAAGAAGGTGTTGATCACCAGCGTAAACAAGCCCAACGTCAATACGATCAAAGGACAGGTCAACAGTTGAATCAGCGGTCGGAACAACGCATTGATCAAACCGAAGATAAGCGCCAGCCAGAGGATCGACACGAGATTGCTTCTCAAGTCGATGCCCGGCAAGATCAGCACCGCCAGATATAACGCTATCGCATTGATAGCCCAACGTAGAATGAATTTTGTCATGTGATTCTCCTCTTCAAAGTCAAGTCATGTCACTCTGAGGGAGCGTTCCTCGCGACCGAAGAGTCTCATTTACCATGTAAGAGATTCTTCGCGGAGTTTATCCTGACTGGCATAGCCGTGTCGAAGGGCTCAGAATGACAAAACTTATTAATTATCACCCATTTATACGCAAATTGTTCACCCCAGTTGCATCATGCACGGCTCACCGACATGTCATACGCGCATCCATAACAAGGTGCGCTGCGGATTGAAACCCGCCGCGCGGATCGCCTCGGTCATTTCGCCAGCGGGATATTCCATCGTCAACCGCGGAGAATAGGTAATTATGCGCTGCGCGTGGATCAGCAAGGCTGTCAATGCTTTGGGGTCAGACCTAGTCCCTGTCGCGGCATAAAGTGACTCTGACCTGCCTCCCTGCGGTACCCATGTCAACGTGGCGAGCAATTCGTCATTACGGACGGCTGCCCATTGTTTGAAATTGAAATCAACAAATAAAAGGTAAAACCAGTTCCAGAGACCTGGACGCAGGACGTCGACATTCCATAAATGGTACCAGGTCAAATCGTCGGGATAGAGACGGCGCAGCCATTCCTGTTGAAGGGGCCAGAAGCGCGACTGTCGTGATTCGATTTTAATATCTGTATCCGGGTAGGAGATGCGTGGGTTTGGGCTTACCTGCCAGGTGGTGCGACGGGCGATCTCCTGGAATCCCAGATCCTGATAGAGCTTGATCGCGCCCGGGTTGTCATCTCGGACATGCAGCCAGGTGGCCGAGGCTTTTTTGTCGCGGGCCTGTTTCATCACGCGTTCAGTGAGCGCACGCCCAATGCCGCGCCGACGGTAATCGGGATGGGTTGCCACATTGGCGATGAGAAAAATGCGTTTGCCTTTGTCCCGAAATGGGATCAGGCTGGCATTACCGACAATCCGTCCATCCTGTTCCCAGACGTACCCCATCAACGGCAGAGAGGCGGTCTCCGTCATGCGCGAAGCCCAGTGCAGGAAGCTATCGTCCCTGCTGGCGCGGCGCATGTCAGAGAGGTAGCGCTGACCGTCGTTGTCCATGGTAGGCGAAAAGCACAGCTCGATCAAATCCGCAACGGCAGAGAGGTCGCGCAGCACGTTGAGCGGACGCATGTACGGATGATCATTCGTCTTGACAGGAATTGTGATGGAACTCATCGAGGCGAATTATAGCGCGTTGTCGTATTTTGGAAATATGGAGGCGTATAATTCTCTCAACGAATTTCAGCATTTGGTACGTGAGGAAAAGTGAAATGCTTCTGCCCCCCATGACACGCCAGCTTGCTCAAAGGATCGAGCAGAATGATATTGATTATTCGCTTTCAAGGCTGGAGGGGATGCAACAGGCGCCAGGCAATCCGCTCCAGATTGAGATCAAGCGCTACGGGAATGTCAATGCCTTTCTAATCAAGAACTGGCCCAATTTTTGGTATGGAAATAAGGTGTTGGGCTTGGAACCTTCCAGCGAAATCTATCTCGATGAGATTATCGATCTATTTGCCAGGCAAAATCTCAACTTTCGATTCGAGATCATTCCCGGAAACCTGAACAGTTCACTCGCTGCGCGTTTGCACAAGCTTAGGTTTTGCCAGATGGGATTCAATACCGCAGTGTACGGACAGCCATCACTGGTGGTGAGAACACTGCCAGATGAACAAATCAAAGTCCGGGAAGTTCAATCAAATGAGATCGACCTGTTTCTAAACCTTTATCAGGATGGTTTTGGCTTGCCCCGCCTCAATCCTAAAGAAAGAGAAGCTGTGCTATCGTGGTTAAGTGGGGCGAAATCCAGTTTGTATCTGTGCCTCGCCGAAATAGACGACACGCCGGCGGC
>DASWEH010000654.1:0-3438 GCA_036394895.1 Anaerolineales bacterium | reverse complement strand
AGACTGGAATGGAGATGGGTTGGACACGACAGGTGTCTTCCGTCCGAGCAATGGCGCGTTGTATTTGAAAAACACGAATGCCACCGGGTTTGCAGACACCCAGATCAATTATGGTCTGCCAGGAGATAAGCCTATTACGGGCGATTGGAACAACGATGGAGTAGATACGATCGGTATTTATCGGAATGGGACGTTCTATCTGCGTAACGAGAACACGATCGGCTTTGCGGACATTGTATTTGGATTAGGGATCAATGGCGACATGCCCATTGTTGGCAACTGGGATGGGCTCCCGTAATTGTCAAATTTAGGAAAAACTTCACGCAGTATGACAAGACGAACAGCGCCGAACAAGGCGCTGTTTTTGTCTTATTGTTTAGCTACAAATTCAATGGTTTTTACTTCGCAACATAGAGGGTTTAGCTTGTTTGAGCTTAATGGGTTGTAATTCACAATAATTCGTGCAATAATGGGACAAATCTAAACTTATTGGAGGCTCTCATGAGCGAACAAATGAATGCTCCGATGCTGCCACCACCTTCTGGGGTTTCGGCGTGGATTTCCGTTTGGAGGGATGCACTTACCAAACCGAGTGACCAAACATTTGCTAGGATTGCTCAATCACCGAATGCGAAACTGACGACGGCACTGTTATGGGTCTTCCTGGGGTCACTGGTTAATATCCTTTTCGCTTCGCTTGTGCAAGGTGTTGTATTTCGTCAGATGATGCAAAATTACGATTTTGGAGGGAACGGATTTCCAAGGATGGCCGGTGGCAGCCTTCTGGCTGCTGTTTGCGCAGGACCAATTGTTTCCGTTGTGGGATTCGTGATCTATGTTGGTGTCGTTCAATTGCTCGCAAAGATGTTTGGAGGCCGCGGCACCTTTGAGCAACTGGCTTATGCAACTGCCGCGATTGTCGCACCGTTTTCGTTGATCAATAGCGTATTTACGCTGTTAGCCGCCATCCCCTTTGTAGGGCTTTGCTTTGGCCTGTTGAGCCTAATTGCAGTTGTTTATGTCATTGCTCTGGAGGTCATGGCCGTTAAGGGTGTCAATCAATTTAGCTGGGGGGCGGCGTTAGGTTCATATTTCCTGCCATTCCTGGTTCTGGTTTGCTGTTTCGCGATTGGTGTGATCGGCGTCCTGCGGGCGTTGGGACCGGGAATCAATGATATCTTTAATTCAATACAACAGTCTTTGACACCTGTGCCATAATCTTACGGTATAAAAATGACCTCCTGTTCAATCAGGAGGTCATTTTTATTTACCTGAGGGTGGGATTCTATTTGGCCCACTATAAATGGGGAATTCAGCCAGAGCCCAGCCAAGCTCATATGCTTTTAGTGCGCCGCATTCGCCTTCAACCGCTTCGATTTGTCCATTGTTGTTTTTATCAACTCCATTCAGCAAGGCGTCACCGAATTTCGATAATTGGTCAATGATGGGCTTCATCGCAGGACCGTATTCTGTTTCATTGAGTTTCAATGCAAGTGGCAGAATTTGATCCGTCCATCCTTGCATATTCTGTATGCAGACCTGAATATTTTCACTCTGAGTACGGATATTAGGAGTAGAGTCCGGCGCATCCACCGCGGCTTTTAAATTCGTAGCAGTTTCTTGAAGATAGCCAGCGTGATCTCCATTTGGCAAGCTTCCATAGCCATCACTGGAGTACACATCCACCGTTCCATCCTGGTCGTAATCCTTATATTGATCACTTGCCTCTCCAACGATCTGGTTGATCACCATCTCTGTATCCTTGCGGATAGTTGCTTCAGTGGCTTCATCCTGATTTTCATAAGCCTTCTTAATGCCTATGAATTCAGGATCATTGACTTCATCGCCATTAATAGGAGTAGTGATATAACTGCCGCTGTAATAATATAAACCCTGCATTAATGCCAAGTTGCTGGGTGTAACGTCATAGGCAAGTTCCACGTTGCGCACATAAACCAAAGCTTGAGAGGGGAAGATAGAAGAATAAACTACATCCCCGGTCGGTTTTGTGGCAGCGGGATTATCTTGTTCTTTGGTAATCCGCAACTCTCCAAATTGGAGAAGATTTTGACCGTCTGGATCGGTAAAATCTAATTGTCCAGTACCACTAGGATCAATAGTCATTTTTCCCACATCTTGGAAACTGGATCCATCGTCGCTGACGAGCCAAGCCTCATAATGCGTGTTCGCTCCAGGCTGTGGCAAGTTCGGTATTATGAAAGAAATCTTGTCATTTGGATTGCTGACATCTGTAAAACTCATGCTACCCACCGGAATATTCGGATTGATGGGTGTAGGGGTTAGTGTCAGCGTTTGACTGGCTGGATTAATAAAAAATCGAAATATTACAAACATTATAGCCAGAGCTATCGTAATTTCGGCACCGATCCGCACCCAGTTTGTGCGACCCCGCTCAGGTTGAGGTTTGCCCTGCTGCTCAGCTTCCGCGGCCTGACGCGCCATCTCAACAATATGAAGCGTTCCAGGCGAGATGGTCTGCCCGTTGAAGAGTGCCAGGAACTCTTCAGCAAGGGCGCCTGCACTTTCATAGCGATCGTTAGGTCTTTTTGCAAGGGCACGATCGATCAGAATCTGCAAATCTTTTGATATTCCCTGAATGGGAGGTGGCGGCTCATTGATATGTTGCATCAACATGCCAAATGTTGTGTCAGATTGGAAAGGGACGACACCCGCCAACATCTCATAGAGCATGATGCCAAGAGAATAAATATCGGTACGCTTGTCGACTTTTTCGCCGCGCGCCTGTTCCGGGCTCATATAGGCGGGTGTGCCGCTAACGGAACCCGCCGTCGTGTGCATGGTTGAATCAAGGAGACGGACCAAGCCAAAGTCCGTGAGGACCGGTTCCACATCGATCGGCAGAGTTTTATCAAATTCGACAGGGTCAGATTGTGAACGCAGAAGGACATTGGCAGGCTTGATATCACGATGGACGATCCCTTTCAGGTGGGCATAATCCAATGCGCTGGCAGTTGATTGCAATATTTGGGCTACCAGGCCAATGGGTAATCGCTGTTTTTTATCATGCAATCGTTTCAGATAAGCTGCCAGGGAGGGACCCGGTATATATTCCATGACTAGGTAAGGCGACTCATCTGCAACAGCATATTCGAGCATCTGCACAATATTCTGATGACGCAGATTCTCAATGACTTCCGCCTCCCGCTGAAAACGGGCAAGGTGATCTGAATCTTTTTCAAGCAAGCCTCGCATAACTTTCACAGCCACTCGCCCGAAAGACTCATGGGTTCCTGTGTAGACTTCAGCCATACCCCCTCGGGCTATCAGATCTTCAATATGAACCTTTCCGAGCGTTTTTCCGGCCCAGTCTGCCATGCGCAAAATTATAACCGAGAATAAGCGCGGGTATAATCTCGCCAATAATTCGATTGAGGTAAATGTGCCCAATTAACTGGA
>DASWEH010000653.1:0-2992 GCA_036394895.1 Anaerolineales bacterium | reverse complement strand
CCACCATGCCGTTCAAAATAAACTTGATACGCTGCTTTTCTGGCAGTAGCTTTAAGGCAACCCCCGCCACCCCAAGCAGCGCGGCTTGTTCCTTCACGCCATATTGGAAGGAGGCCTTGCCAATCCGCTTCAACATTCCCTTTCCTGCGCGGCCATAAAAATCTTCAATGGCTTGATTCAATTTAGCATATTGGGAAGCCTGGATGGATGGCTCAAGATTATTGGGTGGGAAATTACCGATAAACCGTTCCAACCCACTGGTTCGCAGGACGGCATTCAAACCGTTATCCCCCATCACTTCCTGGGCAGAGGTCAATGCCTGTCGCACAAGCGAATTAATGATCATTGCATCTTCTCTGGTGCTCATGCTTTCTCCTCATCTATTAGCGATAAAACTGGTTGCAACTCTCGCAAGACTTCCTTCAGTTTACGGATAAGCAGGTATATCGAAAGTATACACGGGATATTGCTCCCCTGTGCGCACAAACCCCATACGTTGGTACAAATTTAATGAGGCCTGGTTATCACTTTGCGTATTGACCGAAAGTCTTGAAATACCCATATGCGTGAGAAACATAAATAAATCGTTTAGCAAGGCTCGTCCTGCCCCTTTGCCCTGCACAACCGGATGCACAGCCAAACGCGCAAGATGGGCACGTTGCCCACCCCCTGTGCTGATTTGATAACCAATGATCCTATTCTCATTCTCGGCTACGGTTGCATACAAGGCTTGAGCATAGGCTCTTCGAAGGGTCTCCAATGGATTTTGCCATAAGGGATCGAAAGAGGCTGCGTCTGTCTTTTCAACCTCGGGGAGATCCAGTTCCGTCAGCTTGCGGATGCGGATCCCTGCCGTTTCACGCGCCGCGGTTGGCTGATAGCGCCATTCGAGCAGTACAATCTGCTGGCGATTCTCGAACCCGCTTGCAGCCAATAGATTTTGAAACCAGGGTTGGATGGCAATCGCCGCAACTTTTGCTCCACCCGCACGCCCAATTTCTTCTCTGGCAGCCGGCCACAACATACCCCAGGCGTTCTCTGCAGTCCAGCGCCCACTATACACAAACAGCCGCACCCAAGCGATCCCTTCTCTTTCCGGGGGACAAGCCAGTGCAGCTGTAATCTGACCGCCATCATCCAGTGCCCAATAAAATGGAGCACCCAGCCATTCCAATGGCGAACGCCAATCGAGGTGACGATGAAGACGATTCTCAAAAAAGATCAGGTTCGATAACTGTTGATGATCGCTGAGGTCCGCCGGGCGGACAAAAGTATTGATCACAATCTATCTTGCACCCTTGTCATTACGAGTCTGATTACTTAACCAATCCAATCCGCATCAGGAATTTGAGAATGCGCTGGGTCAGCGTGGGTTTTTCCACCAGCCGCAACGAATCGTACACATCCATTTGGGAATCGACGATGTGCCCGCGTTTCAGATTGATGTTTGCCGCAGCTTTGCGCACAATGGAGTGCATATCGCCTGCACCGATTTGTTCAAAGAGCAAAGCCGCCCGATCATATTCTGCCAGGGCTTCCTTCCACTGTTTGAGCCCCTCAAGGGCAGCCGCGCGATTGCTAATCGCAATTCCCTGACGTTTGATATCACCCGCTTTTTGGAAGATCTCCTCCGTTCCCTCTGTCGCTTGCAAGGCCTTTTTTGCTTTTCCAGCCTGAAGCAAAGCAACGCTCTGATTGTTCATCATCTCCGCCGCGTTCAACTCATCCTTTGCTGATGAGTAAGATTGTGCAGCCTGCAAGAACAAATCTGCCGCGACGAGAAAATTTCCTTCTTCGTATTCCTTTTTGCCATCTTCGGCAAGTGTGATGGGGTTGAGTACAGCCACGTGGGATCCTAAAGTGTAATATCGAGCAAATCTTCCGCCACAGAGCGCAACTTATCTCTAGACATATTGCTCAGTTTCATTGCCAATTCCAAATAGGGTCGGTTGACCGGCATCGCAACGAATTCACGCAACTCCACCGGCATTTCAAGAAATTGTTGCACTGCCTCTTCGCTGATCATCCACTGTCCAACGGGACCGTGCCGATCAAAAAAAGATTCGATCCTGCCACCCAGAGTCCTGACCAGCACTTCCAGTTCGGGCAACGGAATCGCTCTCTCACCTAATTCATAGGCTTTGATTCGTGAACTGGCAATCCCGGTTTCATGCGCCAGATTACGGATGGAAACGCTGGCTTTCATGCGTTCCTGCCGTAAAAGAGCCCCAATCTTGCGCTGACGCACTGCCAATAATTTTGGCAAATCGAGGCTAGCTGGACGCGAAGCGCCTTCTGATCTGATTTGCTTGCTCCAGAAATGATCCATTGGCAGGTCGAGATAATAGACCAATATTTCTAACTCTGGTAATGATGGGGATTTGAGCCCTTCTTCATAGTCACGGAAAACGCTCTTCCGGATGCCAAGGGCTTCTGCACAGTCCTGCACACTTCTACGCGTCGAGAGACGCGCATCCCGGATTAATACCCCAAGTTTCTTTGTGCGAATCGTGATCTGCGATTTTGTATCCATAAATCCTCAAAATGCCTCATCATGGCTGGAGTCAACGACTCCTGTCGTTGATATTCCAAAGTCAGGAGACTTTGACTCCGGTTTATCTGATTATAGCAGAGGCTATGAAATGTTATCGCCTGTGACTCGAACCTGAACTGCTGGGAGGCATGAAAATATCAGCGCTAAGTTTGAAACCTGCCGCCTCCAGGCGCGGACTAAAAATGGGTCGGATACCTGTTGCTTTTAATTCGCCGATGATCTTGCCATTTTCACCGACGCTCGTTTGCTCAAATTTGAAGATATCGGTCATGACGACTGTTTCACCTTCCATACCGACAACTTCAGTAATGGCAGTTACTTTACGTGATCCATCCTTCAAACGCGTTTGTTGAATGATGAGATCAACCGCGGAGGAGATCTGTTGTCGTACTACTTTTAAAGGTAGGTCCATACCCGACATCAAGACCATTGTTTCCA
>DASWEH010000652.1:0-3284 GCA_036394895.1 Anaerolineales bacterium | reverse complement strand
GCTCCTCCACGGAAAGTGAATCCGCAAAAGGAAGGGCGCGCAATTTTTCCAGGGCGCTTTCGGGCGCGCCGAACGTTTCTACTTCTACAACGTTGAGATCACGGACATGGGTCTTGAGTCCGCCGGGCGTGTCGAGGGCGATGATGCGTCCATGGTTGATGACCGCGATCCGGTCGCAGAGCGCATCCGCCTCGAACATATAATGAGTGGTCAGCAAAATCGTCTTTTTCTCGGACTGCAGATTGAGGATCACCTGACGAAACTCGCGCGCCCCGACGGGGTCAAGCCCGAGCGTAGGCTCATCGAGGAAGAGGACCGACGGATCATGCAATAATGTGCGCGCCATATGCAAGCGCTGTTTCATGCCACGCGAATATCCCTGCACTTTTTCATCACCGCGCCCATTCAAGCCGACCATTTCAAGCAGATAAGGAATCCGCTTTTTGGTGACATCCGGATCGATACTGTAGAGACTGGCAAAATAACGCAGATTATCCACACCGGAGAGCCGCCAATACAAGCCGCGTTCCCCACCAAAGATGAAACCGATAAGCCTGCGCACTTCCTCCGCCTGTGCAACGACATCAAATCCCTTCACAAAAGCCGCTCCGGACGTTGGAATGAGGAGCGTGGTCAGCATCTTGACAGTGGTCGTTTTGCCCGCGCCATTGGGTCCTAACAAGCCAAACAGTTCGCCTTCCTGAATTTCAAACGAGACATCCTCCACCGCGACAATTTCTTTGGTGGTGCGTTTGATCACGCCGATACTCGACTTAAATGTACGACGAAGGTGTAAGACTTCGATTGCGTTCACTAAAGTGCTGTGCATTTGATTCCCTTACCGTCCGTTTCATAATTTGTTCAATTTTCGGCGGAAATTATGGGTAAAAAGTGATTTCTGGTTTATTGCCGCTAAGACACACGTGCGGTACTCTGTAACGCGGGATGAGAAAATTGTACACGATTTAAGAACATTTTATCTGGGTGAATTCCATAGAATTATGCAGGGATCTCATCGGCCTATTAGAAAACGATTAGACATTTGTAGGGAAATCGTTGGGTAGGTTGCACACAGACTCGAAGTAAAATGCTCTGCCTGGCCCGAGACAAAAAGCAAGGCGCTGCAGATACATTTCCCTACTCGCAATAATTTATATCACTGTAAAGATTGCTTCTTTGTCTCCTTCATAGAAAGGAGCAGCTGTGTTGACAAGACGAGATGTTAGTATCGGCAAATGTTATGTGAAAGAAAAAGAAGACATTGCACGGGAGGTGGTTGATGTGGTGAACCGCCAAATTATTAAATACAATACCTATAACTTGAGGACTGGCAAACTGCTTCGCCAGCCTCACCAGACCTGCCTTAAAAGCCAAATGATCCGATGGGCAGACAGGGAAGCAACAGACGAGGAATACGCAAAATTGCAACTGGACGAAGCAAAGGAGATCGTTAGCAGCAAAGAAAATGACATTCAACCCGATCAGAACACCAGTGAGATCATAAAATCGCAATCATTGACGGAAATTCGACATCTCACGCCGAACGGCTGATCAATTAACCAATTGAAAAAACAAAAGCGGACGAGGTTTCTCGTCCGCTTCATTTATCGATCAATTTTGGTTATATCCCTGCATTGCTCAAGATAGTCATCATTTCAGATAACAGCATGGTAAGCCTGGGATAGGTGGACTCGAAATGGTCAATGGTATCCTGCAAGCGTTCCAGCATGGGCCCATCAGTTTCTATTTTTGAACCAGAACGTTTGAGTAATGTACGAATATCTGCGTCGAGATGACGGAGCATCTCATTCCCTTTTTCATCCAGCGATCCCGTTCGCTCCAGTTCATTATGAAGCCGTTCAAGAAGTTCACGAAGATTTTGGTTGGTATTTTGGTCGGTCATGGAAAATACCTCCTTTCCAAGTAGAAATGAACGACAATCTGTATCTCCATTTTACAACGTTTTCAAGCAAATCATACCTATTAACTTGTCTAATGGATTTCCCTACCTGTACTTTTTGAGGAGTTGAAGTAGAGTCAGGGGGATTGTATACTTTTTAAGGTGCTTTTTATTAACAAGGAGAAGAGCCATGTCAGCTGAAACTATTTTAGTCTGGATCGTCATCGGTGGGATCGCAGGCATCCTAGCCGAGGCCCTGGTCGGTGGATTGAGGTCTGGGTTGATCGGAGCCATCATCGTAGGGATTTTGGGCGCCATTATCGGTGGATGGCTATTTGGTGTGCTGGGTCTCAGCGTTGGGACTGGGATCGTAGCCGAAATCATCAAAGCATTGATCGGCGCGGCTCTTCTGTTGTTGATTTTGCGCGGGACGCGCAGGCTGTAATTCGCCTGCACTTCGAAAGAGTCTCGCCAATTTCGACCTCCTAGCAGGCTGTTGGAGAGCGGTACATCGCGCGAACAAAAGCCAAGTTGAACCGCAAAGAGCGCAAAGAACGCGAAGTTTTAAAGGTTTTCTTGGCATTCTTCGTGGTAAAAAATGCCCGCCACCACGATTCTCCGACAAGCCGCTAGGCCGGCGTTTCTTATAAACCCAATTCAATAAATTCGAAACTGTTCAACGCGGCTTATCGTTTTCGCCGCGTTTTATCGCGTGGGTGGTTAGGAGCAAGCATAAGAGAATCCTTCATTACCACAGAAGGATTTTTAAGAGGTTAATTTTGTAAGAATCGGGCAATCTCCATGTAAGCCATTTGTAATATCTTGCCGCTAAGATACAAACATCGAGCCGGAAAAATGTCTTACCAAGGAGATTTGAAATGAAACGTTTACCGTCATTTAACCATTTCGGTGCCCGCTTATTTTTGACAGCGGTGTTTTTACTTGCTCTTGTTGCGGGAATCACCAGTCCTGCAGCTGCCGCGTCGCAGTCGGCATTTGGCGCGGTCTACACATTGACAAACGCAGCCAGCGGGAATGAAGTGCTGGTCTATAACCGCTCTTCGGATGGATCGCTGGCCTTTCAGGGATCGTATCCAACCGACGGTCTGGGCAGTGGCGCGGGTCTTGGGTCACAAAGTGCCTTGACGCTGAGCCATAATAATCATTGGCTCTTTGCAGTCAATGCAGGCAGCAATGAAATTTCATCTTTTGCGGTCACGGAAAGTGGTTTGGAATTAGTCGATGTCGTTGATTCGGGAGGCACTCTGCCTGTCAGTCTCACCAGCTACAAAGACTGGCTCTATGTCCTAAACGCAGGCGGCAGCGGCAATATTAGTGGCTTTGCGGTTGGACAGGATGGATCCTTATCAGCTTTGGCTGGTTC
>DASWEH010000651.1:0-7929 GCA_036394895.1 Anaerolineales bacterium | reverse complement strand
GCATTGGCGGGGAAACGGTCTATCGTGTACCGTCACTCTCTTTGCCGGACCCAGCTCAGATCACGCGTGAAGCGATTGTGGATTCCGAATCCGTTCAACTTTTTGTAGAACGTGCGACTGCTGTCCAATCCCATTTTGCTCTCACGGATTCGAACGCGTCTTCCGTCGCCCAAATCTGTCACCGTCTCGACGGAATCCCTTTAGCCTTGGAGTTAGCCGCGGCGCGCACCGCGATCTTTTCCCCAGAACAAATCACCTCTCGGTTGGACAACCGTTTCAAATTGCTCACGGGTGGCAGTCGGACGGCTCTGCCGCGCCAACAAACTTTGCGCGCGATGATCGATTGGAGTTATGACTTGCTCTCTGAGGAAGAGCAGACTCTTTTGCGTCAACTTTCGGTCTTTGCAGGCGGCTGGAGCTTTGAGGCCGCGGAGGCAATCTGCTCCGATTTGGATGTTCTCGACTTGTTGACACAATTGGTCAACAAGTCGCTGGTTATGGCGGATGAACAGGAAAGTTCAACTCGTTATTATCTTCTGGAGACCATTCGTCAGTATGCGCGTGACAAATTGCTCGAGGTGGGTGAGTCCGAAGAGATACGCAACCAGCATTTAAACTTCTTCCTCAAATTCGCTGAGGAAGCGGAATCATATATGAATGGCCCTCAAGAACTGAAATGGAGAATGTTGCTAGACGCGGAGTACGACAATTTGCGTACGGCTCTGGAATGGGCAATGGAAAATGATGTGGAGAAGGTATTGCGTTTGGGAGGCGCTTTACAAATATTCTGGGAAAGACACGGTTATGAGGTCGAAGGGCGGCGCTTAATGATCGAGGCCCTGGCGCGCGCCAAGGCGCTTCCACCAGCGGAGGGCGAGGCGGCTCGTGAGCGGATCCTGTATCAAGCCAAGGCATTGAACGCTCTCGGAATGTTAGGTTTTGGGCAGGGAGATAACCTCGGTTCCCTGAAAGCCTTCGAAGAGTCGGCGAGCTTATTACGTCAAATTGGGGAGAAGCGCATGTTAGCACAAGCGCTGGCTTTCATCGGAATGGGCAGAGCTTTTTTAGGTCATAGAGAAGTAGCCTATGCAGCAGTTGAAGAGGCGATTGCTCTGGCACGTGAAGTTGGGGATAAGATTTCGTTAGGGTTGGCGCTGACCAATATGGCAGGAGTTATAGCTATGACGCAGCATGATCTCAAAATGATGCGCTCCTATGCGGAAGAAGGCATTCAGTTGTTGAGGGAAACCGGAAGTCGTTGGCAGACCGCGATGACTGTATTCGGTTTTGGACTGTTTACCGCAAAGGAAGGAAATTATGCTGAGGCGCGTTCACAATTTGAAGCCTGCATCCCATTGTTTACTGAATTGAGAGATCGACATCGTCTTGGTATGGTACACAGTGAATTGGCGCATCTTGAACGGCGAGAGGGTCACTTTGAGAAGGCAAAACTTCTTTATCACGAAACGATCCAGGAGTGGCAAGAACTTGGTCACCGCGCCGCGGTTGCTCATGAACTCGAATGCTTCGCTTTCATTGCCAAAATGCAGGAAGAAGATCAGCGCGCCGCGCGACTCTTGGGCGCCGCGGAAATCTTGCGTGAAAACATCAATATCCCAATGATGCCCACAGAGCGACCCGAATATGATCGCGAAGTGAGCGATCTACGCGCCAATATGGATGAGGATACTTTTACGAGAGCCTGGGCAGATGGCCGCGCGCTGACAATGGAGGAAGCTATCGAATATGCTCTAGAAACAGAATAGGAAATAATAGATATGTATAATCATGTCTATTTTTTGACGCGGTCTGAAGAGAAGGAAGATGAAACCTCAACCTAATAATGATTACCAGCTTCGTCCTTTGGCCATTTATAATCGAATTATGAAACAGGCCTTCGACCACTTTATCCTCGCCATCCCGGTTCTGTTCATCAAACAATTCCCCTACGCCTGGATCGCTGCTGTAGTTTTATGGTCATGGCCACCATTCTTTTCGGGGATTTTCCTTTCTATCATTGTGATCGGTCTACTGATGTTGCGCTGGCAATCCAGCGCATGGATCTCCAATCTGCAGCGTGAACATGCCTTCAAGGATGGGAAGTTCCATGTAGACCAGCCTTCTTTTTCATTCATGGACTCTGCACGAAAGATTTTGATTCTGATGGCTGGCGCCGCGCTTCTGGCGTGGCTTTTGAACGGAAAATTTGGCTTAAGTTTCTGACAGGTCTTTCTGATGATCGTTGGGTTTACGCTCCTCTATCGGGACACACAATTCTTCGGGGCACCAACAACCTACGTCATCACCGACCAGGGGATTGGGGTCCATTTCATTCCCGGTCACATTGACTATCGTTTGTTTCTTACGTTCAAGGAGATCAGCCGCATCCAAAAAAGTAAATATCAGAAAGACTTGAACTGGGATGCTTTCGTGCGCAATCGGAACACACAAGACGGGCTGCTGATGATTCCCAAGAACCCAAATGGATTCACAAAACGCATTGAGAACTTGTTCATCGCCCCGAACGATATGGAGAAATTTTTGGAGCAGTTGCCGCATGGCTATGGATAACAAATCCTCTTCCATCTCAACTTTGCGCGAATCGCTGGTTGAAATGACCCGCTTGAACAATCTCAGCGATGGTGTCTTCGCGATTGCCCTAACCCTGCTGGCATTCGATCTCCGGTTGCCGGCAGGGGTTCTGGTGATCGACCTTCCAAATAAACTGCTTGAGCTTGCCCCAAAATTCGTCGTTTATTTGATTAGTTTCGTTGTCATCGGTGGAGCCTGGGGCGCTCATCAACGTATGCTCAAACAGATCAAACGCGGGGATGGACTGCTGGTCTGGTTCAATCTCTTCTGCCTGCTCTTTGTCGGCTTATTGCCGGCGAGCGCGGCGTTACTTGGCCGATATCCAACTGCTTTCCTCGCGATTACGTGTTTTGCCCTGGATGTCGCCTTGATCCAGCTCACCACCTTGTGGTTGTGGCAGCATGCCAGCCGGAGCAGTTTGATCAACCCCAGGCTTGATCCGCGCGTGGTCGTAAGCATCGGTCGTCGCCTCAAACTCAGCACAGTCATCTTTCTGTTATCCATTCCGCTGGCATTGTGGAACGCGTGGATCACATATCTGTTCTGGGTCGCATTATTCATCCTACTCTTCACAACGGACTGGCTTTCCTGGCAGCAGGCAGAAATGAGTCAACAGGCTTCCGTTCCGCTCGAGAATGCAAAACGCGCCAATGTTCACATCCAGCATGGAGCAGGCATGTTGCAAGCAGGCATTTTGCAGATCGATTCCAAGGTAGAGGGCAAGGCCCTGCTCAACGGAGTCTTTGGCGGCGGCTTGGTGAGTCGCGTGGATCGATCAGAAGATGCGGCGGACATCCAACTGAGAGTCCCCGAAAGGCGGGGCCTCCTGAGCATCCAGTATCCATGGTCCTGGGGATCAGAAAACGTGCTCGATTGGACTCTCCATCTGAGCGATCAGATTCCCCTCGCGCTCGAGATCGAGATATCCGACGGACTATCGACATGCGAGCTAGAGGCGTTGCAAATCACAGATTTGAAGATCAGAGCGAACTCAAGCGCCACGGAGATCTCCCTGCCGGATCGTGAAGGACATACAACTGTAAACATTGAGGCCAAGTCGGCATCGCTCACTATTCTTGTTCCAGGGGACGTGGCGGCAGTCATATACGATCACGGTGAAAGGGATACGTCGATTGCCGAGATCGATCTCCTCCGCTTCCCGCTGATCGAAGAGAGTCACGAGTATCGCTCGGAACATTACGAGACTGCCTCGAAACGCGTGGATATCCGTATTGACCATTCCATGAGTGCTGTCAAAATCGTTTAGAGATGTTACAAATCGCATTGAGATTTTTTGCAGCAATTGTCACGCGGTGATGGATCGTCATATTTATTGGTTATGAATTGATTGACAGAGGAGAAGTTGCAGTCATGTTGGAACGAATCCGTTTTCGCTGCCAGAGAACTTGAGATACAAACTGAATAAGGGCTTCACAAGACGCATCGAGAATTTATTTATGCATAATTAACCGACCAACAGGAGAAGAAATGACAAAAAGTGACCGCGATAAAATGCCGGACTTCGCATTCAAAATGATGAGCGCGACCTTTGACCTGAAGGATTGGTTATTTCCGAGTGTGGATAAACGCGTGGCGGGGTTTGGCATTCAGGAAGGGATGACCGTTGTCGATTATGGCTGCGGACCGGGCAGATACACGATCCGATTTGCCAAGCTGGTTGGTGAGCGTGGGAAGGTGTACGCTGTTGATGTGCAGGAATTGGCAATCGAAACTGTCAAGCAAAAGATGAATTCACTCGGATTGAAAAACATCATCCCAGTCCTGGCAAAGGGATATTCTACGGACATCCCTGACCAGAGCGCGGACATGGTATTTGCATTGGATATGTTTTTTGGTGTGAGCGACCCGTCCGCGTTGTTGGCAGAAATCCATCGGATCGTAAAGCCTACCGGAGTCTTGATCCTGGACGATGGTCATCAATCTCGCCAGAAAACGCTGGAGAAACTAAACCGCTCTGGCAAATTTGAGATCGTGGAAGCGAGCCGAGATCATCTACGCTGTATTCCGAAGTAAAAGATTTGCAATCGCCGGGGACAGCAGCACGAGCAAGCAGCAATGCTATACTTGAATAGTGGACGAATTGCTCACCTATACCAGTGCCGATTTACCAGAAAGCCTGAAATGGCAGGCAGTGTCCTTTTTACGTGTGCATTATCCTGATGGTTTTATAAATGAGAACCGTCTGCGCAATTGGATCACAAGAGAGAATGATCATCCCATTCACATTGTGATCGTAGAGCAGGGAATCCTGATCAGTCATACAAATGTCGTTTGGAAGCATCTGGATCATGATGGAGTCACTTACAAGGCTTATGGATTGACAGGGGTGTTTACCTATCCATCCTTTCGCGGGCAGGGATACGGCAGTAGGGTTGTTGCAGCAGGCACGGATTGTATTCTCAGGAGCGATGCGGACATCGCAATGCTTTACTGCGACGAAAGCTTGATGAATTTTTATGCCGGTCATGGCTGGCGATACATGGACAAGTCCATCTCGTTTATCGAGGAGAAGAATCGACCTGTGCGTGTGGATGATGAGATTCTGATGATGCTGTTCATCTCTGCAAAAGGTCAACGCGGCAGGGCAGCATTTGAACGCAAGCCCATTTACTTCGGCAGTGACTATACGTGGTGATCTGATAAAGTGGTTATAATACATACGGTTCTCAACAATGCCAACTGCCTTGCGAATCGGTCCTTATCGCTTTTACTTCTATTCCTACGATTGCGGCGAACCGCGGCATATGCATATAGACCGAGAAAGCATGAGTGCAAAATTCTGGTTTGACCCCGTTGTCTCACTCGTTGAAAGTCATGGTTATGGTCGAAAGGAATTACGCGACATCGAAAAGATAGCAACAGAGAACTTGGAGATATTGAGAAATGAATGGGACAATTTCTGCGGTAGTAACACTCCCTCTTCCTAGAGTAGTCAGGGCAACCGTTACCGACGATACACTCTCAGTGGACATGGAAGATGGGCGCACTGTATCCATCCCGATTGGCTGGTTCCCGCGTCTGGCGCATGGAAGTTTGTCTGAACGCGCTAATATTCAAATCAGCGGCGCAGGATATGGACTCCATTGGCCCGATTTGGATGAAGACATAGGCGTTGAAGGTCTCCTGCTCGGAAAACGTTCTACGGAAAGCCCGGAATCCTTTGAAAAATGGCTAAAGAGACGAAAGTAAAGTCTTGAGTGAATGGGCCGCGTGATGAGCGCGGCCTGTTTTCTTAGCTGCGTAATCGTTAACCAGCGAAACATGATGAAACAAAGAAAAAGAAATTAGGCAGGGAATTCTACATTCATGCGTAAAGTGCTGCTCTACCCCGAGAAATAAAATGCCCCAAGAACAAATCCTCAACGATCTTTCGCCTTACATTTATGGAACCACGCGACTTGGTGATGAAAAGATCCCTTTCGCTGACCGGGTGAATGTCGCGCGCGCCGCCATGCAAGGAGTGGATTGGTTCCATACGAGTCATACGTATGGCAACGCCCTGCAAGTCTTGCGCGCCGCCTTTGACCAGGACCGCACGCGCGTACCAAAGTTGATTGTCAAGATTGGCTGGAGCCGCATCGGCGAACTACGCGATGTCATTCATCAGAACATCGATCCGCTGGGATTGGACGGGCTGGAACTTGGGCAGTTGTGCCTGAGCGGAGAGCTTGCTGAAGATTATGCAAATGGCGGCAAATGTTATGAACTGTTTTCTCAACTGAAACAGGAAGGGCTTGTCAATCGTTTCGTGCTCGAAGTATTTCCCTGGTCATCAGATGTAGCGCTCAAGGCACTGCGCGCTGGCTACGCGGAAGGCATCGTAGATGGCTATATCTTTTATCTGAATCCTCTCCAGCGTTTTCCATCGAATGAGTTATGGGATGTGCTCGTCCGGCGCGATGAACCGATGATTGCCATGCGCACCGTCGCGGGTGGGGATATCCACAAACTGCGGGATGTAGCCGGCTATGCCTGGAAGCCGTATCTTCAAGAACGGGCTGTCGAAGTCGCGCCGATCTTCGAGCGCTCCGGCATCCAAAGCTGGACAGAGTTCTGCGTCCGTTTTGCACACAGCTTTCCTCAAGTCCGCGCGACGGTGGGGTCTACGAGCCATTTGGAGAATCTCAAGGAATTCCTAGCCGCTGCAGAGAAAATCGAGCTGTTGCCCAAAGATATCCAAGATGAAATTATTCAACTGCAATATCGCTGGTCTGACGAGCTTGATATGAAGGCAAAAATCTGGACGATGTGAGGATTCTTTCCACTTTCATCTTCCTTCCAAGAGTACAATCCCTTCATTCTTCTCCACCTCCAAAGGAGGTGATCCATGCCCTTCAAACTCGTCTACCTCTCCCAGCAAGACCCGCAATGGAAAAGCGACATCCTTGGCTTCGGCGACACTGACGATACGATTGGTTAAGTTAGCATCGTTCATAACATAAACGCGTTATCATCAATGATGACGCGTTACAAATTACCACACGTATGCCTGATAGGCGTAAGGAAAGGACTATCGATAATCCAAATACATAAGGAGATTTAAAAAGCGCATCGAGAAGTTTATCGAACCGTTGCTAAAATAGTGGGCTACTGATGGCATCACATGGTTGATGCCGGTTCGTTGACTCTCACGAAGAGAAATGACTGCGAAAAAGAAATTTAAACGTATTGCTTCAAGTGCCTTCGCATTTGTGTTTACGATGGGTATTGTCAATCTTTTTGCCGACATGACCTATGAAGGCGCGAGCAGCATCAACGGTCCCTTCTTAGGAATGCTTGGAGCGAGTGCCGCTGCAATTGGCGTTATTTCAGGCGTGGGTGAGTTTCTTGGATATAGCCTGCGTTTTATCTCCGGATATATCAGCGACAAGACAGGGAAGTATTGGCTGGTCACGTTCATTGGGTATGCTATCAATCTTCTAGCTGTTCCGGCTCTTGCGTTAGCAGGAAACCTGCCCTTCGCGGCAAGTCTCGTGATCGCGGAGCGCGTCGGACGCGCGATACGAAAGCCTTCTGTTGAGTCCATGCTTTCTTACACCACAAGCGAACTTGGCAAAGGCTGGGTCTATGGTCTAAATACGGCACTCGATCAGACTGGTGCGACGATTGGACCACTTTTGATCGCTCTTGTTTTAGTGCGTAAAGGAGATTTCAGAACCGGATACGCGCTGCTTCTGATCTCTGCTGTACTGGCGCTCGGGACTCTGACTGTTGCCCGATTCTTTTTCCCGCGGCCTTCCCGCCTAGAGGAGGTTCCCGCGGCAAAACTGCAGGGATTCACCAACTCGTATTGGTTATATATGTTGGCAGGCGCAT
>DASWEH010000650.1:0-5296 GCA_036394895.1 Anaerolineales bacterium | reverse complement strand
ATTGGTGGGAAGACCTACGATGTGAACGTGTGGAGCACGCCAGAAACTCGCCATAGTTTGAGCGATATTCAGAATCTGTTGATCGATACACCCGATGGTGGTCGCGTGCGTCTGGCGGATGTGGCAGATGTTCGCATCGTGCCCGTTCCGAACGTGATCGAGCGCGAAGGTCAGTCCCGCAAAATAGATGTATCCGCCAATGTAAAAGGACGCGATCTTGGTTCAGTGGCAGATGATGTCGAAGAAACATTGAATAACATTGAATTCCCGCTCGGATATCATTTCGAGATCAAAGGTGAGTTTGCAGAACGCCAAGCTGCTCAACGGAGTCTGCTCACTGCTGGAGCGATTGCCGTGATCGCGATCTTCTTCCTCCTGTACACGTCCTTTGGCATTTGGCGCCCGACGTTCTTGACGTTCTTCACTTTGCCCTGGGCGTTGGTCGGTGGTGTACTAACTGCTTATCTTACCGGCGGTATCCTCTCCCTCGGTTCGCTAGTGGGGCTGCTGACAATCCTTGGGATTGCCACCCGTAACGGCATCATGATGATCAGTCACTTCCAACATTTGGAAGAGGAAGAGGGCGAGCCCTTTGGTCCGGAACTGGTTCTACGCGGGGCGCGCGAACGCATTGCGCCGATCATGATGACAGCCTTGACGACCGGTTTGGCGCTGGTGCCCCTGGTGATCGCGGGCAATATCCCTGGTCAGGAGATCGAGTATCCAATGGCCCTCGTCATTTTGGGTGGTCTGGTCACCTCGACGTTGCTCAATTTGTTGGTGGTACCCACGTTATATCTACGCTTTGGAAAATCACGCCAAAGTGCCCCGCAGGCAGCTTAATCGAGTTCGAATAGCAATGGGCTAATCTTTTGTAAAAAGCCGTACGAATATCGAAGCTGACACATGATTGGATGAAGTTTGATAATCAGTAGACCGTATGCGTAAACCGCAAAATGCGGTCTACTGATTCTACAAAGTGCCGCACATATGTTTTAGATACGTGACCAAACTAGAAATTAATGAAATAAGCGGCAAGTTCAGCTTTCAAAGAAAGGAGTTAAGTATGCGGCATCTTCGCTTTGTATTTATGGCAGTCATATTATTTATGATGATCTTTGTTTCGGCCTGTGGTGGTAAGACCTCTCCGGAGGCAACCGCAGAGTTCAAAGATTTTGATCCTAATAATTTCGATCGTTCGACGGAAATCACCAATAAATGGATACCCATGCAACCTGGTACACAGTGGGAGTATGAGGGGACCGCGGTTGATGAGGAAGGGAATAAATTTGCTCGTCGCATAGAGTTTACGATCACAGACCTGACGAAGGAGATCGCGGGCGTTCGCACCATAGTCGCCTGGATCGTAGATTACAACAATGATGAGGTCATCGAGAAAGAAATTGCCTTCTACGCGCAGGATAACGATGGTAATGTCTGGTATTTGGGCGAGCATCCGGAAGAGTTCGCAGATGGGAAGTTTGTCGATGCGCCAACATGGATTGCTGGCATTGAAGATGCGAAGCCAGGCATCAAAATGATGGCAGAGCCTAAAGTAGGCATACCGAGTTATTTTCAGGGCTGGGGACCCGCGGTGGAATGGTCAGATTACGGACGGATAGAAAAGATGGGACAGGAAACCTGCGTTCCCATGGATTGCTACAAGGACGTATTGGTGATCGCCGAGGCCAGCCTGGGAGAAGTAGGCGCTGCCCAATTCAAATATTATGTATCCGAGGTGGGTGAGGTTCGAGTCAACTGGGGCGGTAAGGATGCCACCCAGGAAGCCCTGCAGCTGGTCGAACACACGCAGCTCAATCCTGATGTGTTGGCAGAGATCCGTGCGGAGGCGCTTGCCTTGGAGAAGCATGCTTACGAGGTCAGCGCGGACGTCTACGGCAAAACCTCACCGATGGAGTAACGCAATAAAGTCAAGAACATATCTCAAAAATGGTATGTCACTCTGAGGAAGCGTTCTTCCGCGACCGACACCGCCCCGGTGGTTCGGTGCCGGGGAGAGTCTAGTACTTTCAGTGACAGAGATCCTTCACTACGTTCAGGATGACAATTTTGAGATAACTTGTAATCTCAAATGAGATTAAACAATAAACCCCGATGTTGAATGACAGACATCGGGGTTTTCTATCTACAAAATTCTGGCTTTATCTATACTTCTCTCTCAATTCTTCTGCTGCGTCATTTAATTCAACCGCATTTTTTTGGATCTTCTTGATTGCCTTGATCGCGTCGTCCACGCCTTTTTGCCCAGCGCGGAAGATATTTTCATCCAGCCACACAGCTTCGTGCTCACAGGCGCGTTCTGCTGCAGGCAATTCCATATTCTCGAAATCGAAATATTCCGGGAAGGCATTTGGCACAGCCAATTTTGATTTTAGCGGCTGGAACAACGTATAGTTGTTCATCGCTTCATAGCCTGTCCAACCTTCCACACCCTCGGCATTCAACGCGCCGACCAGCAGATCATGTTCCATGCCGAAGGTGTGCGGGTCGATGGCGAAGATATAACGGTAGAAGGAACGGGTGGTATGACGCGAGTCGCGTCTCAAAAGACGAATGCCTGGGATCTCGCTCAGCGACTCATCCATGTAATCTGCCATCGCTTCGCGTTCCTTTGCCTGAGCAGGGAAGCGCTCAATGCCGACCAGCGCCAGCGCCGCAGCGATCTCACTCAGCCGAAAATTGCCGCCGACTTGAAATTCCTGAGTGTAATCCTCGGCGCCTCCACCCAACGCGTGCGGACGGCCACAGTCAATGATCGAGGCAGCTTTCGCGGCGAGTTCCGGCGTGCGGCATAATAAGATGCCACCCTCGCCTGTTGTCAGTGTCTTCGAAGATTGAAGCGAAAACGAACCGAAGTGACCAATTGTCCCCGCGCCTTTACCGTTCCACTTGGCTCCGTGGGCATGCGCGCAATCTTCGATCACGATCAATTCATATTTTTCGGCAAGCTCCATGATTGCGTCCATATCTGCCATGTTCGAACCGAGATGTACCGGAATGATTGCCCGAGTCTTTGGTGTGATTGCTTTCTCTACAGCCTTTGGGTCGAGACAATAGTTATTTGGATCGACATCTACGATGACCGGAATCGCTCCAGTAGCCATCGGTGCAGAGGCGGTTGCCTGAAAGGTATAAGCTGGGACGATCACTTCATCCCCCCAGCCAATGCCTGCCGCACGCAACGCGACCTCCATGGTCACCGTGCCATTTGCCATCGGCACGGCATAACCACCGCCCTGCATTTCTGCGAACTTCTTTGCAAGTTCCGCTGTGTTCGGCCCCGGGTAAGGATACCCACCCCAGCGCCCGGACTTGATCACTTCGGTTACCGCATCGATATCGCGTTGATCCCACACGGGCCATTGAGGGTAAGGTTCTGTGCGAGTTTTGGGCCCGCCGAGAATCGCTAATTCAGACATCATAAGCTCCTTTAATCATTTATTAGTCTTCTTAACTAACCACGAAGACACTCACCTGCCTCCCACTCGCTACGCTTCGGGGATGCTTCGCAATGGCGGACGGTGCCAGGGCAGACACGGAATCCTTTATTTCTCTCAGTGTTTCCGTGACTCACATGTCCCGGTGTTCTTGCGGGAATGGTTCAAATCTGTTCATTCCTCATGACAGTGTACTTATGCAAGAGTTCTAGCTAACAATTTCCTTTGCACTCTCGATTAATTTTTTCCGCATTGGGTATGGATCAATGCCTGCCATTTGCATGCCCAGCATGAGCGGACCAACGACAGGAGGTCCGTCCAGTCGAATCATTTTTGCTTTTGGCACATATTTTTTGATAACACTGTGCATCGGTTCAATGATGAGTTCGCCAGCATTAAAGACACTACCCGATTGTACGATTTCAACCTCATCATTTTCCATTTCGATTTGGCGTGCCACAGAAACTGCCAGCCAGCCAAGTTCCTCCCCTGACCATCTTATGACTTCCAGTGCCGCGTGATCTCCTTCTCGAGCAGCATTCATGATCTCAATCGCGAGATATGGAAATAAATGATATTGCTCGTTCGAGATTCCCTCCATCAAATCCACTTCATCTTTTGCGCGTGTGGCCTCCAGAAAAATTTTTGTAAGCCTCGTGGGCCGGATGCGCTTGATCCAGGCATAGTTGACAAATTGCATGGCGCGGTAAACGATTTCGATGGCGCCACCGAATTCCCCAAATGTTGTACCATTGCCGACCACTCGCCCCTCTTTTCCATTTTTACCGCGCCCTCGGCAATTCACGCCTGACCCTGCCGTGACATTGACACCGACTCCGTGCGACGTGCCAGAAATCAATCCATTTGCGCCATCGTTGACGATTTCTACAGCGCAAGATAACCCGAGCGCCGCGATCGCCCGCAAATGATCTTCTCTCTCAGACGGAAAATCGTATCCTGCTATGCCGAAACCAGCTCCCGCAACTTGATCCTTTTCTACACCTGATATTTGAATCGCCGTTGCAAATGACTTTTGCAGGACTTCCGTTAATCTCTCATAACCCATTGCTTGATGATTGCCACCCCCAGCATTCCCAAACGAAATACACTTGCCTGTTTCATCGGCAATCAACGCGTGAGTCTTCGATGAACCGACATCAATTCCTAAAAAATAGTTCATCCCTTCCTCATCGCATCCCGGATCTGACGATAACCAATCAACTTAATATCTTCACCTTCAATGAAGTTCTTCAATTCATCGCTCATAAATGTGTTGTAGTTCGAGACGCGGCTTTCCCAATCCGGGGCAATGGAGCGCAATTCAGCGGTATCAATAGACGGATGCAAAATAAAATGTGTAATGCCTATAGGTAAATTGCTCAGCAAGTTTTTGGCAGTCTCCATTTGTCCATTCGGTTCATCAAGTGGCATCGAAACAAGACCCTCCAGCATCGGCACACCCATGTTTTCAAGCTGCTGCATGATAGGTTCATACGCTTGCCTTTCATCCGCGTTCATTCCTACCATTTCCATACCTGTTGCATCCATGCGTGGCAGCATATTCGGCAGAAGTCTGCTTGCGGCAGCCTGGATATAAGATTGAATAAATTTTGGATTCATGATCGTCCCCATATGCGAATCGACGTGGGTGACATCAATTCCTGCCGCGAGGGCGCGGTCAATCTGTGCGTTGACTTCATGTTCCACTGCCTCAGGTTTGGCATTATCGTATACTGCCTGATGCCATTGATTGAAATAACCGTTTGCATCTAACAAACCTGACTCCGGATCCCGCGTCGACACGGGTCCCCACCGATAGCTTTCCCATTCCGCATTCA
>DASWEH010000649.1:0-3465 GCA_036394895.1 Anaerolineales bacterium | reverse complement strand
AACATCTTGGGCACATCGCCTCATGCGATTCAACTTTCAGAAGATCGCGAAGAATTTGCGAAACTGCTCAAAGAGTTGGATATCCCTCAGCCTGAAAATGGAATCGCCCGCTCTCTTGAGGAAGCGCGTGAGGTTGCTCAGCGCATTGGCTATCCTATTTTGGTGCGTCCATCCTTTGTGTTGGGTGGACGGGCTATGGCTTTCGTGGAGTCCGAAACACATTTGGCGGGTTTCATTCAAAACGCGATTGAGGCGGCCCCAGGTCAACCGATCTTGATTGACAAGTTCATGGAGGACGCTTTTGAAATTGATGTGGATGCGCTCGCAGATGGGGAGCGAGTCGTTGTCGGGGCTGTCATGCAACATATCGAAGAAGCTGGCGTCCATTCGGGAGATGCAGCATGTGTTCTGCCGCCGTACAAAGTTAGCGCGTATCATCAGGGAATCATGCGCGAGTACACTGAGCAATTGGGGCTGGCACTCGGCGTGCGCGGGTTGATGAACGTGCAATTTGCCCTGAAAGATGAAGTGGTATGCGTGCTGGAAGTCAACCCGCGTGCATCAAGAACTGTACCTTATGCCAGCAAAGCGACAGGATTGAATATGGCTTATGTCGCCGCACAAGTCATGGCTGGGTGTAAACTTGAGGAACTTGGCATCACAGAAGAACCACGCGTGGATGGTTTTTTTGTTAAAGAAGCGGTGCTTCCATTCAAGAAGTTGCCCGGCTCCAGCATTTTGCTCGGACCCGAGATGCGCTCCACGGGCGAAGTGATGGGACATGCCTCGCGCTTTGGGCATGCGTTTGCCAAATCCCAAATCGCGGCAGGGACAGGCTTGCCTCAAAGTGGTGCAGTGCTCATCACTGTCAATGATTTTGATAAGAGTGCGGGATTGAAGTTCGCGCGTGATATGCATCGAATGGGCTTCAAACTATATTCAACGCCCGGTACTGCAGACATGTGTCAGAAGGCTAGTTTACCTGTGGAAGTTGTTGAGAAAGCGCAGAATGGCTCAACACAAATCGTGGATCTGATCCGTGCGGGCAAAATTCAATTGGTGTTGAACACGCCGCTCGGTCCGCACGCACATACTGATGGTGCAGAAATCCGCTCGGCAGCGATTGCGATGAACGTTCCATTGCTCACGACCCTTTCCGCAGCAATGGCGGCGGTCTCCGCGATTCAAGCGATGAACAAAAAGGAATTGAAATATCGAAGTTTGCAGAGTCATTTTCACAATACAGGATGAACCGCTTACTTATAAAACTGGAATGGCAGATTTGAACATCGTCGCGCCAAGATGGAAGCGTATAGCTTTGCTAGAGGGTCCACAGATTCTTCATTCGATCACACTCTGAATGAGCAGATTGCGTCCAAAGATTATACAAAAGCCCGAATCGAAAGAACCCGGTCTCCGATGAATTGTGTTCATCGAAAACCGGGTTCCTTCTTCAGTCAGTTACGCTCTGCGGTCCCGACGGGATTCGAACCCGCGATCTCGGCCTTGACAGGGCCGCATGTTTGGCCGCTACACCACGGGACCAGTGTTTCCAAACAAGCGGGCAGGAGTTTACCATGCGTATTAATAAGTGTCAATACGCCCAGTCATGATAAAGCGCAGGATCCGTGGGAGTTAAACCTGACGGATCATGAACGTAAACATAATCACCTTCGTGCGCCCAATTGAAAAGCCAATGCGCATCGCCGACCGATAGATTTACACATCCATGTGATTGTGGATATCCAAAGCGTGTACGCCAGTAAGCACCATGCAGCGCGCGGGCTTTGTCAAAATACATCGTCCATGGAACGTTATCCAAGTAATAATAATCAGTGGGATCGTTATTGCGCATGGTCTCAGTTTCTTTTTTCAGGTAAATCTGAAATAGTCCAGGGCGAGTCCAAAATGGTTCGAGTCCGGTCGCGATGACTGTCGCAAAGACCAACTGAGAATTGTCATAGACAGCCAACGTTTGTTCTGCCAAATCAACATCGATCCAGCGTCCAGTGGTCACGCCCTCAGGCGGTGTGGGATTAGAATTGACGGTAGCAAAAATGCGTGCCTCCACCCATTGGTCAGGACCAATCATATTCCAATCCACGCCATCTGCAGTTTGAGTAGCATATACCTGGACCAGGTCAACGTAGGGGTAAAGGATTCTGTCAGTAAGTGGAGCGTTATAACCTGGCGCACGGTACACAGGGATACTGCCTGTGTAAAATGGCAGGGGCCATGCAAAGGCATTCGCTGGGGTTGAACGAAATTGCAATCCCTGAAACCGCGAATATTCGCCAATACGAGAGCCTTTTCCAGGAATCCAGCCACCACTTTGAAGCATGTAATAAATTCCGTGACCCGTATCCACACGATCTGTGTAGGACACATAAACGAATCCGGGCAAGAACGGTTGCCCAATATCATTGCCATCTGGTCCGCTCAAAACTGGAACGGTGTCTTCTTCCAATTTGAAATAAAAAAAGGGAAGTTGTGTCAGTGCTGGATCCGGTTTGAATGCAGGCAAGGCACGCGGAGGAAAGGTCAATCCCAGTTGTGACATTTCAGTGATGTACGGCGATGGGCCCAATGGCAGACAATCGCCTGGCGAGCTTAAATATACGTCGGGTGGACAGACAACTGCACCGCTATCCGGTTCCTCACCTGGGGTTGTCCCTTCTGCGATCGCACTTGCAGACGGTATTAAGCTAAACAGCAAAACCAAAGTTAGGATGGAAAGAACTATATTTTTCATAATTCCTTATAAAACGTCTGGCGATTATAGCATGACGGTGTTTGCATTTCTGTCAGTGGGCAGCCAGTTTTCAGGAAGGCTGGCTTGACACATTTCCTCCACTATGCTAAATTATCCGCAAGCCAAAATTATACGCACTTGGCTGGCAAATTGGATTCATTAACTCCATTCAGGAGGGGTTGTCTTGTCAAAGTCACGTACACAACAAATGGTAGATCGTCTGCGAGAATTGCAAGCCTCATCGCCCGATATCGAAGCCTCCGCAGTTGTCAGTGTAGACGGTCTAAGCATTGCTTCTGCCTTGCCCCAGGGCGTCGAAGAAGACCGCGTGTCTGCAATGTCTGCCGCCATGCTATCATTGGGTGAGCGAATCGCCACAGAGTTGGGACGCGGTTCACTTGAGCAGGTTTATGTAAAAGGTCAAAAAGGATATGTTGTCCTGATGTCGGTAGGGGAGGAAGCTGTTCTTACTGCACTCGCGCGTGAACAGGCGAAGCTGGGCCTGATCCTTTTAGACATGCGCCGCGCCGCTGAAGATCTGTCGAAACTGATTTAGTGGAGTCATGCTATGAGCCCTGTTCAAAAGACCGGTCTATATTACCCCAATAAATTTGGACTCATCATCATCAAATCGCTTGAAGAAGTGATGGGCAGAAACGGACTTAACGCCATTCTTAATCTGGCCGGTTTGAATAACTATATTGAAAATTACC
>DASWEH010000648.1:0-8584 GCA_036394895.1 Anaerolineales bacterium | reverse complement strand
ACTGCGACACCTCAGGCTGTCGCTGTTACCGAATCTCTCCTCCCCGCCGACGCAGGAACACCATCAGCTGAAGGAACTCTAGTTGGAACAGAGCAGGTTCCGGCTACGAGTGAAGCGACGACTATTGCCAAAGCCGGATTCGGTACGGTCAGCGGTTCCGTTGAAAATAACACTGGCACAGACTTGCCATCCAACATGAAAGTCACCTTGCGCGGATACGATCATGGCGCTGATCCAAGCGTGGGTCCGCAAGAAGTGTTTAGTAAGGAAGGCACATTAAACGCGGATGGTTCATTTGTATTTGAAAATATCGAAATCCCTCCAAACCGCATTTTCATCGCTGAAATTAATTATGAGGGCACAGATTTACAATCCACGTATGCCATTGTAAAAGCAGGCGATACGAGCGTGAGCGTACCACCCATTAAACTTTATAAAAAAACCACGGACACCTCCAAACTGGTCATCGATGAGTCACGCATCTTTTTCGAGTACGGAACGGACAATACAATTCAAGTCTTCAATGTATATTCCTTCCGCAATCCGAGTGATGAGATCATTGTCGTGACGTTGAACGAAAATGGTGAAGTTCCGTTTATTAAATCACCTGAAGGTTCTTCTGGGGTGGGGTATGAGCCCATGCAAGATAGCGAAAAGTTCATGCAGACCCAAAACGGGTTCGCCATTCCACCCAGTGAAAATGCTTATGGGTTGATCGCATTTGCATCGGTCCCCCAGGCAAAGAAATTTGAATTCTCCCAGGAATTTGTCCTGCCTGTGGCAACGGTGACCGTCTTCCTGCCAGAAGGTGTGACCGCCAAAAACGCCCCATTAAGTGATCTTGGTGTACAGACGATCCAGAGTTCCAATTTCCAACTCTATGAGTTGAGTGGTGTGAAAGCAGGGGAAAAGGTTACGCTTACAATTGCAGGCACACCAAAAGAATCAACAGCGACGTCCTCAACCGCAGCACCGGAAACAGTCACATCGAATAAGAATCTTTTGATCGGTGCAGGTGCGTTGGGCATAGCACTCATTCTTGCCGGCGGATGGATGTATTTACGTGATCGCAACCGGGCGGAAGAGACCAATGGTGAAGAAGATGCAGCGGATGAATTTGAATCCTCTGAGGACGTGATGGATGCGATCATCGCACTGGACGACTTACATCGCGCCAAGAAAATTTCTGATGAGGCGTATCAAAAGCGCCGTGCGGAATTGAAGGATATTTTGAAGGAAAAAATGTAGTATATCCGCGCTGAGCGGAATGACGAGCACCAGCGAGGAATGCAGACGAAGCGCGATAGATGACCCTTAGTCTGCGGATTTCGATGCTGTGCATCTCAATCCTCCGCTCAGGGCGAAAGAGGACCATGATCACTGTCAAAAAGCTTGTCAAACGTTTCGGACTAAAACCTGTCTTGCGTGGCATAGATTTTGAGGTTCAGCCAGGTGAATTCGTCGCGTTGCTGGGTCCAAACGGCGCGGGAAAAACAACCTTTTTGAGAATCCTTGCTTCACTGTCAAGACCCACATTAGGTGAAGTGAACATTGCTGGTTATCAACTTCCCAATCAGGCTGCACAAGTACGCGCCCGTCTGGGTGTTGTCTCGCATTTGCCCTTGCTTTATGGCGATCTGACGGCTGAGGAAAATCTGCGCTTCTATGGACGAATGTATGGGCTCACAGATTTGGAACGGCGCATCACTGAAGTCCTGGAAATGGTGGGACTCGAAGCGAGGCGGCGCGATTTGGTCAGAACATTTTCGCGCGGCATGCAACAACGTCTCGCGATTGGACGCGCAGTGCTTCACGATCCGGATGTAGTGCTCTTTGATGAGCCTTATACAGGCTTGGATCAAGATGCATCTTCCATGCTGGATGAGGTATTGAAAACTGTCGCCGCTAAGGGACGAACGGTTGTGATGACTTCTCACGACCTCGCCCGCGCAGAAGATTTAGCAACCAGATTTGATATCTTGTCACGCGGTGTCATTTCGGCATCAGCTTCACGCAAAGAACTCAAGAAGACCAATCTTTTGGCTTTCTACAAGCAGGCGTTGGCGGGTTAATATGGTTAATAAAGTAACTGAAATAGAGTCAATGTCCGTTGAGCGAATCCGGCCTGCTGGCAATTTCATTAAAGCTGTTGCTGCTGTCGTTTGGAAAGACCTTAGAGCTGAATTCCGTTCGCGTGAGCTTTTCTCTGCGATGCTCGTCTTCTCATTATTGATCATCCTCATCTTCAACTTTGCATTGGAATTGGATATCAAAACACGCCAGTCTGTGACGGCCGGTGTTCTCTGGGCAACGTTCGCATTTGCGGGAACGCTCGGCCTCAACCGCTCGATGGCAATCGAAAAAGACCGCGGCTGTCTGGATGGTCTCTTGCTTGCGCCAGTCGATCGCTCTGCGATTTACTTTGGTAAAGTGATCAGCAATCTGGCATTCATGCTAATTGTAGAGATCATTGTTCTTCCAATCTATAGTGTTCTTTATACGGTGAATTTGTTCCAGCCCGGATTATTGCTGGTCATTCTGCTCGGCTCAATTGGTTATGTATCAGTGGGCACATTGCTGGCTGCCATGTCTGTGCAAACCCGGACACGGGATATCCTCCTCCCGATTTTGTTATTCCCGGTTGTGATTCCGGTTTTATTAGCGGCTGTCAAAGCCAGCAGTGGATTTCTCACCGGCGCAGAACTGGCTGATATCCTTTTGCCAATCAATCTTTTGATCGCGTATGATATTATTTTTATCGCGGTCGCGTTTATGGTCTTTGACGCGGTAGTTGAAGAATAAAGTGCCCTGAGCACACAAACTTTACTTTGTAGGAGTTTCTATGGAATCAAAGCCTTTAGCGCTAAAAATTCTGGATATCGTTTCCATTATCATATTGGGCATTTCAACGTACCTTGCCCTCGTCTTTGCGCCCACAGAGCTTGTGATGGGCGATGTCCAGCGCGTGTTTTACTTTCACATTGGCACGGCGTGGACAGCTCTGCTTGGCTTCATCCTTGCGGCCGTATTCAGCGTGGTCTATTTGATCACAAAGGATCTAAAGTGGGACCGTCTCCAGGTCGCGGCGATTGAGGTGAGTCTGGTCTTCTTCCTGATTACGATTGCGCTAGGCTCTATTTGGGCGCGTCCTGCCTGGAACACGTGGTGGACATGGGACCCGCGGCTCACCACAGCAGCTGTCACCGAATTGATCTACATTGCCTACTTTATGCTTCGTCAGGGCATTGACGAGCCTGAGAAGCGCGCCCGTTTCGGCGCAGTCTATGCGTTGGTTGGCGGACTTAGCGCACCCATTACCTTCTTTGCTATCCGGTTGTTCCGAACGATCCACCCGGTCGTTATTGGTGGAACCAATCCTGCAGCAGATGGCGGCTTCAGCATGACCGCTGATATGCGCGTCGCGTTTTTCTTCGCGCTGTTCACATTTACCGTCATCTTCATTGACCTTTTCTGGAACCGCATTCGTCTCGGCGATTTGCAGGAGAAGGTTGAGCAACTTAAGTTAAAAGTTACCCTGTAAACGGAGACTGATATGTTTTTCCAGGAAGCCACCCCCGACACTTCAGGTTACATGATCGCTGGATACGCCATTGCCTTCATTGTGATGGCGATTTATGTCGCCAGCATTTATCTTCGCAGCCGCAATCTCCATCAGGATATGACCATGCTGGAAGAATTGGATAAGTCTGCACAACCGGTTGTAGAAGCCCGTCAGCCGAAGAAAAGTCCAGCAAAATCCACCAGCAATAACAAATCCGCAAAACCTGTAACCAAAAGGTCCAGGAAAAAATAGCCGAAATAAAAGAGAGTCCGCTATAATGGAAGCGGACTTCTTTTTTTTATGGGATTCAACAGGGAGACACAGACCGGGTGGGGCAACCTGCTTATGACGCTGAGCCTGCTTCTGGCTTTAGCGGGAAGTTTATTTGCGTCTCCGTCACGGGTCTCCGCTGCGCCACGTTACGATCCGCCTGGACCCGATCGATTCTCTGTCACGGTAGTGGATTACACCAAATATACCTGGTGGCTGATCCATTGGGGAGAAGACGACGTCGAGTGTGAAATCACCACTGACCATGAGGGCCTGCCCACCCCAGGGGATATTTACGTAGATTGTGGTCAGGACCTGTATGAGAAATGGCTCAAGCAAAAACCCTGCAACGAAACTGATGTAGCCTTGTGTAAGGGGTTATATCTTTTTCTGGCAAATTCCGAGCCTGCGCAAAAAGAAGTCTCTACCAAGCTGCCTCCGCCTATTGTGCAGGTCACTTTGGAAAATTGTGACCCGGTATACACCTCATCCACAAGTATTTGTGAATCGGAACCTGTTTTGGTTTTAACCGGCATCGAACCACTGCCCGACTATCAGATCACCAGCATTGAGGGATTGTATGAAGGACAGCCTTTCGTTTGCGATCCGATCTGCCGCTTGCAAATCCCCATGACAGATGAAGATGGTTACACAATTCAATTCTGGGCAAATTCGAGTTATGGGGACACCAGCGAAATGTTTAGTGCGTTAGTGCGCGTGGCTGTGACGGACGCTGGCGACCCCGATCGGTTGTTTTGGTACGTGGATGTGTTAAGCAGTCAATGGATGGGCGTGCCGGTCGCAAGTTGCGTGGAAGCCTGGGGAACGCTGCCACCGGTGGGCGGACCACCTGACTGGATCAGTACTCCTCCGCAGAGTGAAGCGTTGGGCACAGATATTCCCTATAATTATCTAGCTGCCCAATTGATTCGTGCAGGCGCGGTGGATGTGAGTGCATGCCCGGATGGCGGTTTATTGCCTGAGGGAGGTGCATCGACCTGCGGGATGGAGGCGGCGCGCGGAGCAGTTACAGCCTGGCAAAATCAATTCGATAATGTTATCTTGAATATAGCAAAAGATACAGGCGTCCCTGCGCATTTGTTAAAAAATCTGTTTGCCATCGAAAGTCAGTTCTGGCCTGGCAGAAGCCTCAAGAATGACATTGGGTTGGGACAGTTGACGGAAAGGGGTGCAGATACAACCTTATTGTGGAATCCTCCATTCTTCTATCAGTTCTGTCCACTCGTGATGGATTCAACAGAATGCAGTAAGGGATATTTACACCTGAGCGATGAGCAACAGGAATATTTGCGATTGTCTCTCATTAGTTCTGTGGACGGGACTTGTGAGACGTGCCCATTCCAAATTAACTTAGATCGCGCCAATTACAGCATTGGTGTTTTTGCTCACACGATGTTGGCAAACTGTGAACAAGCGGGGCAACTTGTGGAAAACGTGACCGGCGGCACAGCAGGTAGTGCCGCTTCCTATGAGGATCTTTGGAAATTTACGCTGGTCAACTACAACGCGGGTCCCGGCTGTTTAGGAAACGCTCTGGAGGCTACTGTTGGTGAAGCCACCGAAGAAGCACAGGCACTCACCTGGGAGAATCTCTCCTCGCATCTTGAACCGGCTTGTCAGGGAGCGATCGCGTACGTAAATGATATAAGTAGATGAAGCCGTACTCATTATTAATTTAAACAATAGCGGAGGCATGTCTGTCCTCCGCTATTGTTTTCTGTGCTAAACTACGCATACGTTAACAGCCTTGCAAAGGTTGAGATCCTTCGGCTACGCCTCAGGACATGCCTTCGCAAGGCTATCCTGACCGGAGGAACTGTGCTCAGTCCAATAGAAAAAATCCTCTTTGCACTTGCTGTTCTTGTCTCCCTCTATTTCACTTATCGTGGTGTGATGCGCATCGTTGGTCACATCTCAAGCGGGCAGGGAAAGCCCGATTGGAATGTCATCTGGAAACGCATCGGTGATGTCATCATCAAAGCAGGTTTGTTCGAGCCTGTTTTTCGCTTGCGCCCTGTTGTTAGCCTTTTGCATGCATTTATCGGCTGGGGATTATTGGTCTATTTGCTAATCAACCTGACAGATGTCATCTATGCATACACAGGATTTAAATTACTCCATCAGCTTGGCATCTTTGGAGATCTGTACAGGCTACTCGCTGACTTTTTCGGTGTAGCTATTATGGTGGGAATGGCATCACTAGCATTTCGGCGTTATGTTCTTCAGCCTCCACAATTAACCACGCGCCAAACAACGTTGCTAAACCCGAAAGCGCGAACTGGAATTGTGCGCGATTCAGCCATCGTTACGACCACTTTCTTTACTCATAACTTGATGAGAATGTTGGGAGAATCTTTTTACTTGGCACAGCGGGGACAGGTGGATCGCTGGCAACCGTTCATTTCCGCCACATCACGATTATGGTCTGGATTGGACACAAACACTCTGGTTGTTGTGGAACACGCCGCGTTTTGGTTATCCATCGGCGCGGTGGTCGCATTCCTTCCCTATTTTCCATATTCAAAACACATCCACTTGTTTTTTGCACCCATCAATTTTGCGTTGAAACCTGAACGGAAATCCATCGGCGAATTGAATTTCATCAATCTCGACGACCAATCCATTGAACAGTTCGGCGCGGCGACCATGAAAGATCTGGGCTGGGAACAGATCATGGATGCTTACGCCTGCATCATGTGCTTTCGTTGTCAGGAAGTCTGCCCCGCCTATAGCACAGACAAAGTACTCTCCCCGGCTGCCTTAGAAGTTAATAAACGCTATCATCTGAATTATGGTGGCGCGACAGATGTACCTATGCTGAATTTGATTTCAGAGGAGGCTGTGTGGGCATGTACCTCCTGCGGCGCATGCGTGGATATTTGTCCCGTTGGCAATGAGCCGATGCGCGACATTCTACATATTCGCCGCAACCTCACGATGATGGAAAGCAATTTCCCCAAGCAATTGGAAACTGCATTCAAGGGCATGGAACGCAACGCCAACCCGTGGAATATTTCGCAAGCTGATCGAATGAAATGGGCGCAGGGACTGAACGTTCCAACGATTGAACAGAATCCTGATCCTGATGTTTTATGGTGGGTCGGATGCGCCCCGGCAACTGATTCACGTGCCCAGAAAACTGCCCAGGCTTTTGCGAAAATTCTAAACACAGCAGGAGTGAATTATGCAGTTCTCGGACAAAATGAACAATGCACCGGTGACTCAGCACGCCGTGCAGGGCGTGAGGATATTTTCTTTGGTCTGGCTTCTGCGAATGTTGAAATCTTAAATGAAGTGAAACCAAAAAGAATAGTGACCACTTGCCCGCATTGTTTACACACGATCAAGAATGAATATCCCGCCTTGGGCGGAAACTATACGGTCATCCATCACACGCAATTTATCAATGAATTGGTTGGTGAAGGCAAGATCAGTTTGGAAGTCAACAGTGATCAGTACACAGTGACGTTCCATGATCCATGTTATTTGGGGCGGCACAATAAGATTTTCGAGGCGCCGCGCGAGGCATTGAACTCCGCTGGAGTCACGATTATCGAAATGCCGCGCAATGCGTCCAAATCCTTCTGCTGTGGTGCGGGCGGCGCGCAGATGTGGAAAGAAGAAGAGAACGGCACGATGCGAGTGAATGAAGCTCGCTTCAAAGAAGCCAAAGAGACCGGCGCAAATACGCTGGCTGTTGGCTGTCCATTCTGCATGACCATGTTGAGTGATGCATCCAGGGCAGAGGGTGGCTCTGTCGAAGTGAAAGATGTGGCAGAGTTGGTCGCGGACCGCATGAAGACCGGGACATAAATATGATGGATTTCACCTCTGATTTTGGACGGGCGGTAAAGCAACATCTTGAAAAAGAGTATGTCATATGGCTGACAACTGTTGATTCAAATCTCACGCCTCAACCGCGACCTGTCTGGTTTATTTGGAAGGACGACTCTTTTTTGATATTTAGCCAGGCAAAAGCATATAAGGTTGCCCATATCAAAAAGAATCCAAAGGTTGCCCTCCATTTCAATACTGATGAAACAGGCGATAAGCGCGTCGTCGTATTTACCGGAGAGGCTTCGATTGAGACAAATTGCCCTCCTGCCTATAAGGTATCTGAGTATTTCGAAAAATATAAACAAGGCATTGCAGATTTGGATATGACTCCTGAAGGGTTTAGCGACGAGTATTCCGTTGCAATCAGAATTCGTCCTACCGAAATACGCGGATGGGAGTAAAATTGTCTCCCGCCAAAGGAGGATCACATGAGAGAGACGATTCGCACGCTTCGCCCGGACAAGAAACAGGGTGTGAAGATCAGCAAGGAAAAATATGAAATGATTCGCGAGGCAATCTTATGTGTATTGCAATCCCAAAAAGAAATAACATTTATGAATCTATCCCGTGCCGTGGAGAAGGAAGTGAATGGAAATTTTGAAGGCTCGGTCACATGGTATGTGACCACGGTCAACCTGGATCTTGAAGCGCGCGGCCAGATCAAACGTGTTCCTAATTCGCGGCCACAACTTGTAAAGCTTGCCTAGTTCAATATAACGATGAAAATAAAAGGGATCAGGTTTCGAAGACTGATCTCTTTTTGTTTTCATGCTGAGCGGAGTGACCAAAGAAAGAACAAAACGATGACCCTTATAATAAACCCAACAGTTGAAACCATAGAGATTTGATCAGGAGTAGAGAATGCAAATTGTCCTTGTTCATGTAAGTGTCAAA
>DASWEH010000647.1:0-4448 GCA_036394895.1 Anaerolineales bacterium | reverse complement strand
TATAAATGTTGCGCCGTGCATCGAAGTACGCGGTTGGATTCTGAAAATCATATAGTTTGAAATAAGCGCTAATTGCCAAGCCAATGCCAATGACATATCCAAACCAGCGCAGGTATGGACGGCGAAACATAATACGCGCTTCCTGCGGAAAACAAAGCCCCAGATCGATCAAAGCGCCACCCGAGAGTGCCGCCGCCAGTGTCCAAATGTAAGTGAAACGATGAGAAGTATACAGATCAAAAAGAGCACCGATGACAATCGCCAGCGAGGTGGACATCATCGAAAACGCGCGTCCGGCTGACTCTGTTCGGCGCAGACCAAAGATCCACAAACTGAGCACCAGAAATACTAGGCTTAAGAAGGCAGGGATAACAAAGTATGAAATTCGATCGAAAGCAGGGAATTGCTGTAAGGTCACATCAGCAGCGCGTTCCCCCTCGGATGTTCGCATCACAACCGAAACATGATCGCCAACTTGCGAAGGATCAAGCGCATCTTCCAAATCTTTTGCATTTGAGATCGGAGTACCGTTGACGGAAACGAGCTGATTACCAATTGTAAATCCCTGCTCATACAGCGCCCAATGCTTACCCACCTCGCGCGTATCTGTGCCATTGAGTACCATTGTCTGCTCGAAGAAGCCGCCGATGAACGGGGTGCTGAGCCAGTCAAATGCCAGGAATAACGAAATGGCAAAGACCACAACTGCCAGCGTCTGGTAAACCAAAACGATGGATTGTGTGGCTTTGCTTATAGCGTCATTGATACGATACGATTCGTTCATAATATACTAAGAAAGAACATTCGACAGAATTTTACACTACACCCCCACCTCTAACTATGGTACTTTCATAACAAAGAAGTAAGGCGGAGCCTTTCTTAAGCAAACCGTCCCGACACTTGCACCTGCGCGTGATTTGCTCACTGGCACCGTACGTGATTTGCTTAGCAAATCATGCGGTGTAGCAAATCATGCAGGTGACGCTTGCTCGAAAAAACTCTTTTGAGCCATTTTAACCTTCGGGACGCTGAATACAAACTAGATATCCAGATTTCTGACAGCCTTCGCGTGGGTTTGGATGAACTTGCGGCGGGGATCCACCGCGTCACCCATCAGCATGTCGAAGGTACGGTCAGACTCAGCCGCATCCTCCACCGTGACCAGGAGCAGTGTCCTGTTCTCAGGGTTCATCGTCGTCTCCCATAACTGGGTCGGGTTCATTTCACCCAAGCCCTTATAGCGTTGCAGACTTACCTTTTCTCCTAATTCCTTGACTAGCTTATCTTTTTCTTTGTCGCTGTAGGCATACTTGATTTGATTCTTGTAGGCAACTCGGTACAGCGGAGGCTGGGCAATATACAAATGCCCATCTTCAATCAACGTAGGCATGTAGCGGAAGAAGAACGTCAGCAATAAGGTTCGGATGTGACTGCCGTCCACATCGGCATCGGTCATGATGATGACACGTCCATAGCGCAGACCTTCAACCGAAAAGTTATCGCCGATGCCAGTTCCCAACGCAGAGATCAACGCCCTGATTTCATTGCTGGACAGGATCTTATCCAGGCGGGCACGCTCCGTATTCATGATCTTGCCACGCAGAGGCAGGATCGCCTGGAAATGGCGGTCACGTCCCTGCTTGGCGGAGCCACCTGCCGAGTCACCTTCTACAATATAGAGTTCGGTCTTGGCCGAGTCGCGTTCGGAGCAATCTGCCAGTTTACCGGGCAAGGTCAACGACTCAAGCGCAGACTTGCGAATAACAAGCTCACGTGCCTTTTTCGCTGCATCACGCGCACGAGCGGAGGTGAGACACTTGGCAATGATCGTCTTTGCCGCTTGAGGATTTTCCTCCAGGAATGTGCGGAACGCCTCACCTACCACCTGCGTGACGTACGTCTGCGCCTCGGGGTTCATCAACTTGACCTTGGTCTGCGATTCAAATTGCGGGTTGGGGTGTTTGACAGAAACGATCGCTGTCAACCCTTCGCGCGTGTCATCACCGGAGAAGGGCGGATCCGCATCTTTGAGCAGACCATTCTTGCGCGCATAATCGTTGACAACACGCGTCAGGGAGGACCGTAAACCAGTCAGATGTGTCCCGCCGTCAATCGTATTGATCGTATTGGCAAATGAATACACCGATTCGGTGTACGCGTCTGTATATTGGATGGCGGCTTCGATGCCGATGCCTTCCATCTCTTTTTCCACATGCACCACGGGATGTAAATTTTCGCGATTGCGATTCAAATAACGGACAAAAGAGGTAATGCCGCCTTCAAAATAGAAGGTCATTTCGCGATCAGCACGTTCATCCACAAAACGGATCGTGACACCGCGGGTAACGAACGCCATTTCACGAAAGCGTTGCATCAACGTATCGAACCGGTAATCAATATCCTCCGTGAAGATCTGTTTATCAAATTTGAATGTTTGCTTGGTACCGGTTTCGTCCTTCACTTTCCCAATCTGTTTGATGGCGCCTTGAGGCACTCCGCGTTTATAGTTTTGTTGCCACCACTTGCCGTCGCGCTTAACATCCGTGACCATCCATTCAGAGAGAGCGTTCACAGCGCTGAGACCCACGCCGTGCAGACCGCCTGAGACTTTGTAACCACCGCCGCCGAACTTACCGCCTGCGCCGATGATGGTCATCGCCACATCTACCGTCTCCATAGGCTTCCCATTCATGTCCTTCTTTGTGGGATGCGGACCGACCGGGATACCGCGTCCATTATCTTCAACAGTTACGCTGCTGTCATCATGAATGGCGATATTGATATTCGTGCAGTAGCCAGCCAACGCTTCATCGATGGCATTGTCAACGACTTCATAGACAAGATGATGTAACGCTTTAATGTCCGTGCCGCCCACGTACATACCCGGGCGCTTACGAACATGCTCGATCCCTTCGAGCGCCTGAATGGAACTTACATCATAATTAACTAGGTTTTCTTTCGCCACAAAAGCCTCCAAACGATAAGAGTAAATTACACTCGTTGTGCGGGAAATGCCTGTTTCTGCTGCAACTGCTCCAAGATCGTTTGCAGCCATACATTCATATCCCGATAATAGACAAAACTCGCTGCAAGTAATGCTGTTGTAATAAAAGCATGACCTGTGATCCCTACCAGCAACATCCACGAATCGTCGGGTGGGATGCTCCATAAGTAATTCAAACCCGTGGTGAGGAGAATCACACTGAGTACGAACAATCCGCTGGTCGGGAGTGTGAAGCGTGCCATGCGTAAGCTGGTGAAGATCGAATAAAAAGCATTCTGCTTGCGCACAAAGATCCCGTGCGGGGTGAAGAATAACGGCACGATCAGCCAGAACGACAGGATCAGCATGACAAAAAACGCGCCGCTCGCTAATGCCGGGCTGAGAAACGTCAGAAACGTCAGAACAAGCATCACAGGGATGAGTAATATCATCAAGCCGATGAACCAAAGAACAGACAGGATCACCGTCTGGAGGATAGCCCACCCAAAGCTGATTTCCACTTCCGGCTTCGTGCCGCCCAAGGTTGTCCCTGATACCCAGCGGAAATACAAGCCTCCTGTAATCCAGCCGAACAGAACAAGCAGGAACATCAATCCTATCGAGCCGGGAACAGAAGACACCTGCACAACATCCTGTGAACCAAGCGGAGTCTTTACTGGCATCGTTTGCGCCAGCAGGCTCGAAATTCCAATTGGGAACGTCTGTAATCTGCTGAGCAGGCTGAGTAAATTAAAACGTTCTACAACTTCGCCAAACCCCGATTGAAAATCTGTGAGTCGTTGGAGATCGGTAGAGGAAGTCAGGGTTCTGCGCGCTTCCTCGAACACCAACTTGAAGAACGGGTTGACCAACCCTCCTATGCTCAAGCGCGGCCCAAGCCATAGGAAGATATCAAGTGCCACGGGCAAGAGGATTAGACCGATATGATTGGAAACTGCGTCAAAACCGGCTTTTAATGAACCGATTACGCCTGGCGGCGGAGGAAGTGATTCAATTTTCTGCACGTTCATAACCCATTGATTCTACCATATTGACCCTGTCTTGGCATCCAACTATGAGACAGGTACAATGCATCCATGAATGAACAGCGGTATTTGCCGGATGCTGACCGGGTTGGCATGCTCACTTCCACGGTTTTGCTGGCATTTGCCCTTACCCACCTGATCCAATCCCCGGAATTCAACATAGAAATCCAGTTACCGGGCTTCTTTTTCCTGCTGCCACTCAACTTATCCACCGCGATGGGGCTGCTGACAGCTGGACTCACCGCCACTGGCATGGATTGGCTGCTGCGCGGCCATCCCTCTTTGAATGGACGCCCCACCTATCAGTGGTGGCTCCTCCCCACCCTAACCACTTTTGTGGTCGGTGTGCCGCTTTCCATCCTGCCAAATGGAGCAGGATGGTGGATCGGTTTTTTAGTTACAGGGGCGTTTCTCTTCTT